>CAXTSI010000048.1:0-27694 GCA_964246695.1 uncultured bacterium | reverse complement strand
CGTAACTCTGTATGTGTTATCTTCCGATCGCTCGCATTTAGTCTAAACTCCAGTCGGTTATCTTCATGGTCGTATTGCAGGCGGAAGCGGGTACTTTCGGAAATCGTGCCAGCTACCTGGGCACCGTAGCGGGTTTGTCCGGGTACAAAGCTGACAGTAGCATCGTTGGCAAAGCCTGTCTCTGCCGAACGGTAGTAAGCGCGACCCTGCAAACCCCTGGTTATCTGAGTGTTAGCTTCTAAGCGATAGGCAGAACCGCTGACATTGCCCGCCAATTCCGCATTGTTACGCGAGTGGGCGTATTCTGCAATCAGATTTGTTTTGGGATTGAGAGAAACCAAGGCATCTGCGCCGTAAATCTCGAAGTTCCGCACACCCTGATTCTGAGTTAAGTAGGTAGCACCTAACCAGCTTTCCTGGTTGAGGTGGTAGCGCAAACGACCAGCATAAAGGTTGCTAGTGTTATCTTGACTTTCGTATTGGTAAGTGGCAACAATTCGCCGCACCAACACCTGCCCTTGCTTGTCTACATCCGTTCGCAGTAGGGGCTGACGGAATAGTAAACTACCCCGGTCGTAGTCGATTTCATAGTCTGCACCTCGGTTAAGGGCTTTACGTTCCAGCACTGTACCAGGACGGTTGAGTTCTTCCATCTCAACAAAAACATTCTCACTACCTGGAACAAGTAGGCGGCGCGATAGGAAATAGAAGCCACTGGTACCATCAGGGGCGATCGCATCCCGTTGAAAGCCTTGTATATTATTACCGTAGATAGCTGTCGCCTGTAGTTTCCCAAAGTTATAGTTGGCTTTGAAACCATGCAGTTGACGAGTGGTAGCAGTAAATTCTTGCGATCGGGTGGCGAATTCTTCTGTGTTATAGTCACCCCAGAGGAAAGAATCCTGACCATTGGGAGTACTGCGCTCAAATTTCGCGTATACGCTGTCTGTGGAGGGAGTAAGCACCACAGACGTGGAACTATCGCCATAAACTGGGTACGCCTGGTCGCAGAATTGCGTATCTCGGAACAAGCGGATGGTACGATCGCAAGTTTGGTTGAGGGCGCGACTGCTGTTATATGCTCCCGTAAACAACCAGTCCCCAACCTTGCCAGTTGCAAACACTGAGGAACGTGCATCAAACTGGTAGCTATTGTCCTTGTTGGGCGGTAGAAAATCCCGGAAACTCTGATAGAAATCTGTTCCCCGCTTACCCAAACGCAAATTTACTGAACCTGTGACTATGGAAGAGCGCAAATCTGTTTCCATTGCCAACTGAGTAAAAGCATCTATATCGCCTAAAATTGCTTGAATGCGGACGGTTTGTGCCTGTAAGCCCGCACGCAGAGTGGCATGAAACTGCCCTTGCTTGACTTTAACCTGGAACCCTGGCTGTTCTGGGCTAGCATCTTCCCCAACGAACTCCCCCGCTGTTGCTTTGAGGGTAATAATGGCATCCCGGTTGGAACGGTTGCCGCTGGCATCAAGTAACTGTCCTTCGATGGTTGCAGTCGAATGCCCATTAGCAGGGATACGGCTTTCTAGGGTTTTTAACTTGATTTGCTTTGGTGTGCCTCGAACTTGCACCTGCACTGTCGCAGACTGGCTAACTGCACCATTCACCAACGTCTGGGCGGTGATGGTATTTTCCCCATCTTGCAGCGTTACCCCATACCACGTTTGAGTAACGGTTTTAGTCTTGGTGTTAGTTTCGGTGCGCCCCACAAGTTTGCTATCTACCAGTACACCATTAACCCGTAACTCTATTTCCGCCCCTTGGGCAAATTGCAGCGTTACCGTGGTGGCAGGAATGTCTACCACCGTTTGTGGCATGGGTTCGAGAATGGTGATACTTGCAGAATCTACAGGTACTGCTGGCGTAGGTTGTGGCGTTACTTTCGGCGGTTCTGCTGCTTTGGTAATGGTTGTGACTAAGCACAGGCTGATTACTTGCGTGATTAAGCCTAGAGAAAGTAAACGAGCAGTCACGTAAGAATGTTGCGGGGTCTTCATTTTTTACCTGCCTCCCCAGTAATGGGGGTGACGGCGAAGTTCATGCGGGCTAGTCCGCTTGGTTCTAGGCGCACCAAGCGAGATTGACTATTACGTTCTTTCACGTAGCGGTTGGGAGCTAACTTGTATCCTGGAACACTGCTTAAGTCAAGCACTCCGGTACGATTGCCGGAAATCACGTTAGCAACGGAGAATAAGCCATTAACATCAGTTGTGACGCGGTTGCCGTCATCAAGCAAAATGACAGCATTGGGAATGCCTGGTTCTCCGGGCTGCTGTTCACCATCGAAGTTCCGATCGACAAACACGCGACCAATGAGCGTACCGCAGTCAGTAATAATTCCGGAGCGAATCCTGACGCGGTAGCGGGAAGGACCATCCCGTAACTCTGCATTGGTATCGTCTCGGTGGGCGCTCACACTCGCTATGTTTTCGCCGGAGCCGCGTAATGCATCAGGGCTAATCTGCACCCCGTAGGCAAGGTTGAGGGAACCCTGCGGTGAAATCGTGCCGTCAAAGTTGAAGGTGAGGTTGGAACCAATGGTTTTGGTAGTAACTGCAACAGGTTTACCGTTCATCTGTGCACGGGCAGAACTTTTTACAAAGGCAAACCCTGTAGGCAAGACATCGGCGATCGCTATCTGCTTGGCAGCTACATTATTTAGGTTCCGCACCAAAAGGCGATAAATCACCGTATCCCCCGGTTCCACTGCCGCTCGATCCGCCGTTTTGATAATCTGAATCGGTTGGGACGCTCCCACACAAATCCCACGGTCAAGCAAGTTAATTGCGGAAAGGATTAAGCCTGTGGTCGTACCATCATTAATCGGCACTGTTGTGGTAAAGGACGTGGGCTCGCCGTCAAGACTAATTCCTTTACCATCAAGTGCAGTTGCAGTATAAGAAATGATATTAGCAGCGTCGTCGCGATTAGTAACGATCATCCGAATCTGCCGTTGGTTATACTCTCTCGCTCCTGGTGGCGGATTCACCACCAAGATGTAACGCTTGCCAATGTCAAGCTGTCCACTTTTGCGGTTGAGCAAGAAATTGTAGGCTCCCTTCGGCTCATCATTCGT
This sequence comes from uncultured bacterium, assembly GCA_964246695.1. Lineage (GTDB taxonomy): Bacteria > Cyanobacteriota > Cyanobacteriia > Cyanobacteriales > Nostocaceae > Stigonema. Next base: position 24,603 of record CAXTSI010000048.1, on the reverse strand, counting down.
TAGGAAAAAGGGATTGCTGTTTTGCACGTTAGGTGTAATACCGACAAAGTTAGTCCCAGTGCCTGTTCTGACCAACGGTACTAATCCGGCTAAGGTATCCTCTGCACCAGCTTCGTACAGCCCTACACTGAATCCGGTGTAATCTGGCAAGATTTCACCACCGCAGCCGCGAATTCGTCCAAGTGGGTCGATGAGTTGTTGCTTGATACCATTGGTAAACCCCGCAATCTCACCCCCAGTCGGGTCTTTGAATGAGTAACTCGCCGTGTTCTGCAAACTGCCAGCCCTAGCGATCGGCATGAAGAGCAAATTGCTGATTAAGAAAGCTGCTGAGAGAATTCGATACCGATTCAACCGTGAATGCATAGGGAATAACCTGGGTAGAGTGACCTCCGCAAAACTGCCATGCAGAATTGACTCCCTGATGAGGTGATGCCTTGGGAGAACTTTGGGGGTATGCTTCCATAGCGCGATGTGGAGGCAGTCCGCTGCTTTAAGAACCTCTCCCTAACCCTCCCCTAAAAGGGGAGGGGAATCTTGCTCCCCATTCCCTTGTAGGGAAGGGGGCTGGGGGGTTAGGTAATTCATTACTGAATCGATGCTCTAACGCACCTTTACCAAGTACGCCGCCTGCACAGAGGTGTTCGGCTCCAGTGCTGGGCTGAAGCTCCAGCGCACATGAGTGTAAGTTTCAGCGGGGGCGGGACGCTCCTCAACTTTGCCGTTTGCCAAGGTAACTTTTACTACAGGGTTAACTACAAAGGTTTTGCCTTGGTCAATGCTGTAGGTTAGGGCGGCGCCATTGACGGGTGTGGCAGAGTTCAGCATATAGACCATGCCGCGTGTAATAGGCTGAGTAATTGCTAGACCCTTAGCTGCGCGATCGCCTTCGTTTTTGCCTGTCACTGTGAAGCGAATCACGTCTCCTGGCTTGACCACAGTTTTTGCTTCTAAGGATTTCCACTGAACTGTTTCTTTGCCTTGGTTATCTTTTTGCACCAGTTTCTGGTCGGCAACAAGGTTAAGATTCACCTTGGGTTGGCGCAGGACATTCTGCGCCAAGGTAGAGCCAGCATTTAATAATTGTGCGATCGCCGGAGTACCACTCATGGGTAGCACAGATATGAGAGTAGCTGCGACACCAAATCCTGCAAGGTATAAACGTTTTTTCATGGGAATGTCCTCTAAATTTCAAAATTGGGAAATGCTTACTTAATCTTGCGTTGGAAGGTAAAAGTGCCATCCTTACCTGGATCAACTGTCGTTACCGTGTCGGTATACACCTGGATGTCAGTACCATTCACGGTGACGCTAATCGTTCCAGCCGTTCCACCCGTTCCTGGCGTATCTGTCGCCGTCCCAATTGCTGGTGTGGGATACTTTGGATCGGTGGTCGAACTAAACCAAGTGTTCGCTCCCGCAGAGCCATCTTCCTTAATCACCAAGCTATTAGCAGGCAGAATCACGCTATTAGTACCGCCGGTTGTAGAGATATTTTTGTAGGTAATGCGGTACTCAATAATTCGACCAGGGGTTGCGGCGGCGCTTAGATCCGTGGGATTATTTGTGAAAGTCCCTGCAGGTCCAGTAACGGGCGTTCCATTTGCCTCCAATAGCCGTGCCTCTTTCACCAAGCTGAGGTAATTGGTATACAAGCGGTCAATAGTAATGTTGCTTGGGTTACCAGTGGGCGAACCGCTATTGTTCGTATCCACAAAGGCAGTAATCGGCACTGGATAGCCCTTCAACTGCGGTACATTATCAGGTAGATCCACGGTCACTTTATAGTTGGCTGTGCCTCCACTGGGAACCGTCAGTTTTACTGGTTTGGTGGCAGTTGTTCCACCTGTACCAGTGCTAAAGGTGAATCCGCTTGCTGCGGTGTAAATGTAGGTCGCGCTATTGCTAGTGACAGTGTCAGTAATAGTTACCTTGGTGTTATCAATGAGGTCGGATGCAGTCGTTGGCGGAGTTGGGATCACAGAAATGTCTTGCGAACCTCCACTCGTGTTCTTGATTGTATTATTGAAGTCTGTCGGTGTTGTCTGGGCATCTGTCAGGTTTGTAGAAGGTGACAGCCCAGCAGGTACCACGATGGACTTATTAGTAAAATCATCGTTATTGTCATTGGGACCAGTTGCATCAGGATGGTTATAAGGACCGTTCAACGGTGTTGCAGCGAAGTTGAAGACGCTATCTTCACCATGAGTATTAGTGGTATTACCTTGGTTAGTGTTACTAGTATTTGTCGGGTCGTTCCCCGTGCCTGTGTCGGTACCATCGACAGCTGGGTTTGCGACCCCATTGTTAATACCACCACTTGTTGCAGATGCGCCGCCAGTTGTTGGGTCTGGGTTATTACCACCTAAACCGTTGTTGCTAGTTTGGTCACCTGATTCGTCGTAAACTATCTGAGTTGATGTACCCGGTACCACTGCTCCCGGTTGCGATTGACCTAATACTTGGGCAATGTTTGCTACTTGTCCGCCAGTGAAGCCAGCCTGAGGTGTAACGGTGAAGTTGAAGCCAGAAATAGTATTGCCAGTACCTGAGGCACCTTTGGATAACGGTGTTGTTGTGGTGTCGTAGATGAAACCAATGCGCGTGATTGTGCCAGAGGTGGGGCGGGTAGTGGTCCATTTCGCCTGGAGAGGGGATGTTGTCAGGGCATCTGTGGTGTAGACCGGTGTCCAGTTAGCTGGTCCCACCGGATTTGTCGCACTCAGTTGCATTCCTGCAGGGATTGCATCTGACACCAACACATAAGGCGTAGCCGTACTGTTATTAACGTTAATTGTTGTGCCGTACAAGTCAGACGCAACCAATCCCGGTGGAGGTGTGGTGGGATTCTCTACTCGCAGCGCTAGCTTGTAAAGCAAGGTATCATCCAATAAATTGTTGGGGGTGTTGTTGTTGTTGTAAGACGATAACGCCTTCAAGACAGTGGCAAAGGCTTGCTGCCTCGCATTGACGGTAATTGGAGTGCTGGTTGCCATTGCTTCCCTCACCCCGTTGCTGGGTGAGGTGGAATTGGTTTCGCCACCTACACCGTTGGCGTTGTCTACGGTGTAGACATCCTTAGTACCCGCGTTACCTGTCCTGTCTTGGTTTTGACCATTCGCTGGGCTGGTTTCACCCAATGCAACCGTAAGAGTTTGTCCAGCAATAGCACTGGCTGACACCTTAATTGGTATCCGGACTTTGATTGTTCCATTTGCAGGGATTGAACCACTCGTTGCACCCATTGTCCCCAGCAAATTACCCGTATTGTCACCTGCGTTGGGAACGTCTTTGGGAGTACCAAGGGCAGTGCCATTCACCTCTACAATCTGGATCGGGCCGTTTTGGCTAAAGGCTGTGGTGTTGGAGAGGGTAGCAACGCCTGGAATAAAGAACTGTGTCGGGTCGTTACCTGTGTTAGTAATTAAGTAATCGACAAAGAGGGTGTCACCTGCATTCGGATTTGTCACGCTTGGTGTCTGTGCGGTAATGTTGATGCCAGCAACTTCTGCAACAGTAATAACAATTTCGTTGGAAGTGGCGTTATAGTTAGTCGTACCATCAGTAAAAGTTGCAGTAGCAGAGTTCTTGATTTGTGTACCTGGTGCAGTCCCATCAGCAAGTACTGGAGCAATCATTTGAAAAGTGCTACCGACAGCCAGCGTCGCTGCCAAAAGCTGATGAAAATGATGACGTTTATGAGTTTTCATGTTCGGCAAATTTACAGGAGATCGCAAAAGACATTGCAGAAAAATAGCTAAGGTATTGCAACCCTAGAACAGAAATCGGTGAGAAGATGGCGCATGAGCCGGAGAGAAGTTGCTTGGAGGAGGAAAGAACGTCACCCTAAGGGGTTTATTCGATCGGGAATTTGTTTTTTATTGGACTACTAGCATTTTTTTCCATGCAGAATTGAACTCAACAATTTCCACAAGAATTGCTAGGTAAGTTCAGCCCAAAACCTCTCAAGTAGTTTGGGCATTCATTTTGGAGGAATCAATTTATCGATTGATTAGCATCAAAAATTTTATTTTATTAAAAAGTGATATTATCATTCTCTAGAAAGATTGACGAGTGACAATACGGTAAATATAGCTATCAAAGTCAAATAAAATCGTCGGTACAAACACCGAAAATTAGTTGATGCCTTTTTAAAGGCTGGAATAGAAATGTCAAATAAAATCTTCTGTACAAACACTGAAAAGCAGTTTATGCTTTTTTAAAAGCTCGAATAGAAATAGATTTGAACTAGTTACAAAAGCAAGAGCATTAAAAAATCCAGTGTAACCTGATAGAAATTTTGGAAAACTGGGAATAATAACTTTGGTGGACTAAAAGTGGCAGGAGTGCGTCCTATGTTGAATGTCTTTATCAGGACTTACGCATACGCCACGAATTCTTGGCGCACAAGAGCGCCTTGGTGAACCAGCGCGCATGAGGCGGGTTTCCCGCGCAGTGGCTCCTGGTGATAGCGTAAGCGTTGCGATCTTCGAGTACTCGAGCGTCAGCGATCTACTCACTCGGGGAGACGCTTCTCTTCGAGACGCTTCGCGAACGCGAACGACGTTCGTAGCGTCACCCGAAGGGCGGTTCGATAAATTAAGCTCTTGGGCAATTTTTGCGTAAGTCCTGTTTATAACAATCCTAAATCATTCGTGAACACCTCTCCCTTGTCCCCCTTGTCCCTATTGTTCACGAATCATTTAGGACTACTATAGCAGTCCTAAATGATTCGTGAAAGCAGAGAAACCCCTTCGGGTTCGCCAGTCGCCTACGGCGGGAAACCCGCCTCATGCGCGCTGGACTCACCGGTTTCTTTAAGAAACCGGGTTTCTGAGGCTTGTGATTTTCACAAATGATTTAGGATTGCTATATATTCTGTGGTCAGTTGAACGCATTACTTCCAAGAATGTCCGGTTATATGATGTCCGGCAAATCAACCACAATAAAAACCTGTCAACCCATGTAGAGACGTTGCACTTGCTAGTCCCTACATTATGGGTAATTAATCGGACATGATATTAATTCTTGGTAACCCAAAGCTCGGTAATTCTTACGGTTATCTTACTTTAATGAAAAGGCTGGTTATCATTCGTTAAAATAACGAGCGACACCAGCACTGTTTTAATTCATGGCATTGCCTCGTTCATGTATGAAAATGATTTACGTGCGGACCAAAATCCTTGTAGAGACGTAGCAGTGCTACGTCTCTACATCCGGATTATCCGGATTCATACCTCAATTCAGCAACGCCAGTTTTTTTTCTTTTCCTGTTCTCTGTTCCCTGTTCCCTGTTCCCTGTTCCCTTTTTTTGTAAGTGCGTTCTACACAGGACGCAGGTTTAGCAGTTCTTGGGGAGATGCGAGCATGTCGATCGCCACGAAGAAAATCTTGCCTTCAGGATTGAGTAAGAACTGCCATGAAATGTTCATACCAACATTGACGCCAAACCAAGGTGTTTGTACTATGCCAGTGACTTTAATCTGCTTAGAGCCATTTGGTAGAGTCTCAGATATACCTTGTTGTGGCATAATATTGAGTCCCTGTGCTTCTGCACGCATATATCTGGCGATCGCCTCTTGACCCACAAGTGGCTTCTGGAATGGTGGTTGCAGGGCACCATCCTCTGTAAATAGAGCAATAGCAGTCTGAAAGTCATCTGTATTCAGAGCGTCAAAATACCTAAGTACAGTAGGCTCTGTCATGCCCTCGACGGTAATCTTAGTAGGAGCTGGCTCGGAGCGTGGGAACAAGGGTTCGGCTTCTGTTTGGGTACTAGGAGCAGTAGCAGACTCAAGTCCCATGTCTACCACAGCATTGCGAAGTACTGTGATTTGCTGACCTGCATCAAGTTGCTTGATAGTGTCTAGCAAAGCTTTGACATCGCTAGTCATTTGGTAGCCAGCCGGGACGGGAGCAACGATCCCCTGTTTCATCAACTCTCCTAACTCGTACCAGAAAGCCAGCTTAGTGTTGACACTGAAGAACCCGTAGGTACGGCTGAAAGGGGTGTCGGCACGGTTAGCAAGGTCGCGCATAACTTGCAATTGCTCTGCTTGAGGCATCTTTCTAATTTGCTGAAGTAAACCTTCGGCAAACTGTAGGCGTGCAGCTCCGACAGCGGCGGGAGTGATGGAACGACCCATTTCGGTGTAGGCATACCACAGTAATGCCAGTTTGTCATCTACACCGAGTTTCTCGAATGAAGCTATGGTTGCTGGAATTGGACTTTTGACTAGAGTGTTAGAGAAAATAGCTTGAGCCGACTCGATAGTGAAAGTCATGGTCAGAATCTCCAGATTTATCTATTAGTTAATTGCTTTCCAGATTCACTCATCACAGACCTTTTAGCTGAATCAGACTTGTCTTGAACGTCACGAACGGCAGTATCCATAGTCCAAGGTTTTGCAAGCGCCAAGAGCGAGACAAAACTCAGGAATGCGACTAATAGAGCTACTTAGCATAGACACGTAACCTGTTGGTCAGCTACATGTGCAAGTAGATATTGAATTTAATCGCAAATGCTTTTGCACTCACCACGATCGTCAATGACATGGTTGCGTTTGCTCATGGCAATCTCCTTAAACGTAGTCTGGGCTACCATGCTAAGTACTGTAACTATATGTTTAGCCTTTATTAGCTTTTGTTAAAAAAACTTTACATTTATTTACCTATAAAGTATATAGCAAACTCTTATGGATCAACCCAACTGCTTGCAACACAACGTCTCTATGCAGTAGTCAATTGATCCCAAGCGTGGTGCTAACTGCGAGAGTAACTTTTCAGTTGGATAGACCAAAATATGACCGTAGGGGCGGGGTTTCCCCGCCCTTACAATGTGGGAAATTCAATTGAAAACTGCTGTAATGTTCGCGGGGCGGCAACCATAGGAGAAGAGTAGCAATCGCAAGGTTAAGGTTCGCTTTCCGAGTCGTTATATCATGTCCGCTTAATGACTTATTATATGAACCCTCACCCCGCCCTCGCTTGCTCCCCTCTCCCATGCTTGGGAGAGGGGACGGGGGCGAGGGCTGGATATCGTAGCTGTTTATACGGACATGATATTATACAGTTATATTTATTTCTGCGGACTTACTTACCAACGTACCACCAGAAAATTAGGCGTTGCTTTCAAGAGGTATGAATCCGGATGTTGTAGAGACGTTCCGGTGGAACGTCTCTACAATGATTTTGGTCCGCACGTAAAATAATTTTCATACATGGAATCAGCAACGCCGAAAATTACCTATCTTGTAGAGTGTGTTAGGACGCAGCAGCAAGGCACCATGATTGAACGAATGTGCTAGCCCTGAGTCGCTTCTCAAAACATAAACGCCGTCGTAAGGATGAAGGCAGCACCTATGCTCACAAGTGCTGCACAGAATTTTTCCCTAGTATAGCTTGGATACTCACTTTTTTCGTGTTTCCTGCTATACTATACACTCTCAATTTACTGACCTCGATCCTCGATAAATTCGCTCCATCTGATCCACAGAAAGCTGTGTCATTGGAAACCGTTCTTGTATGGAGATAGCGAGTTCCTGAGGCAATTCAATCGCCTTTTCCTGGGTTTTGGCAGAACTGTTTCCTCCATTGCCAGCTGAAAATGGGTTGAGCAGCGCTTCATCTATCTCAGATCCTAAAAGCTGACTTTCAAGCGGGACATAGGCGTGCGTTTGGGGATCGTAAGCCAAAACTTCTCCTGTCTCAATTTGATAAATCCAAGCATAAATGTTGAGTTGTTTTTGGTAGAGCTTAGAGTGAATCGCCGGATACGTCCGCAAATTCTCGATTTGGGTAAGCACGTTTTCGGCAATTATGGTTTCTAGCAGTTCTTCCTCATGAGCGTACTCATTATAGTGCTCTTTCACCAGTCGTCTGGTTGCCTCTGCATACTTTAGCCAGTCATACACGAGTGGCATGTCCACTCGCAGTTTGTCTAACTTCATTAGCCCTTTCATTGCGCCACAATGCGAGTGACCACAAATAATAATTTGTCGAATATCTAATGCTTGAACAGCATACTCAATTGTCGCCCCCTCGCCACCATTGGTTGCTCCAAATGGTGGAATAATGTTGCCGGCATTACGGATGACAAATAATTCACCCAACTCGGCTTGCGTAATCAGGTTTGGATCGATCCGCGAATCTGAACATGTAATAAATAACACTCTAGGCTTTTGACCCAGAGAAAGTTGTTCAAACAGTTCTTGATGTGTGGAAAAATAGCTAGTTTTGAATTCACGTAGACCCTTAATCAATTTCTTCACAGAGCTACCCTCAAAAGATATAACACTATAACTTAATTAACTCTAACAATACACAAGAGCCAAACCGGTAGAGTTTCTCACTCGTGAAACTGGCACACTATTAAGTAAGCGGTTCATCTAAAAATATCAGTAAGTTAGGGTGTAAGCGCTTTTTTGTAGTATAGCAGTCCTATCTGCAAAGTGAAATTCTTCGTAGGGTGGGCAATGCCCACTCCTCCTGGTAATGGTGGGACTGACGATTGATTTGTTAATTAACAACGCTGGTTTTGGCGAGTATGGTGACTTTGCCGATCTGGATGCTGTGCGGCAGATCAAGATGATTCAGTTGAATATTCTCGCCTTAGTGGATTGCCGTCCAGGCTTCTAGCCTGAGGGCGTTAATGTGCAGCCTCACATAGAATTGGTATAACGCGCTTTAAGAATTACCCTCAGATCTTCGCTCTCGGTTTTTTGTAGGCTGTAGGACCAGCCCTTTCAAGGTGAACCAAAAACCTGGAAAATCATGCCCTATTTTTGACATTTGACCTTCGCGGTCTTCGTGCCTTCGCGGTTTAAAAATATTTTTGAACCACGAAGACGCGTTCGCGAAGCGTCTCCCCTTGGGAGAAGAACACGTTCGCGCAGCGTCTCGAAGAGAAGAAAAACTTCATTTTTATGCTTCACCTTGAAAGGGCTAGCTGTAGGACTTACGCATTGTACAAACGAATCATCTTGTGTAATAACGTAAATAGGTCGTTTCAGCCTTTTGCAAACCATACTTTGTTAGTTCCGCATTAGAATACGAAATTTTTTGTAGTATCCCCTTGACATTATGTCGAGTCTACACTACATTTGTAGTATGAAAATAAAAGACGACAACAAAAGGCAAAGCTAAAACCTCTTGGAACCGTCAACTACCTACACTAACGCATACAGTGTAGGCTTGCCGAAAATCTGAGATTCGTCTCAGGCTCTCAATAGGCAAGAGTAACAGTTGGTTAAGTCACTTGGGAGAGACAAAATCTCGCTATTACCAAGTTCTGAGTTCTAGTAGTTTATTACAGCGATAAAAGCAGAAAGCCCACAAGTATGTGGGTGCGTCAATTCCGAATATTTCCCTAGTTCGGATGAAATAACTGCGCAGAACGCAATTATTCAAACTTGGGTCTGTAGCTCTAACGGTAGAGTTCCCGGATACCACTCGTGCCCTAATAGAAAAAGCTTACATACTAGCTCAAAAGTAGAGCGATCGTCTATTAAACGATAAGTTGCAGGTGCGATTCCTGCATGTGTTACCACAGCTTTTTCAACTTGCACGAGCAATGAGTGCAACTCTCATAGGGAGGGTATCGGTTCAATCCCGATCAGATCCACTCAGATCAATTCGTAATTAAAATAAGAGGTGATTGCAATGGTTCATATTCGATTTGAAGGACGTTCTGTTGATGTCCCAAAAACACAATTGGGAATTGCAGCAGGGATGAATGATGTGGTAGTGAAGGAGCGGGTTGCTTCTTTTCTAGATGTGAATAGCGATCGCCTTTCTGCTTACGTAATTGATCGCCGTCCTAGTGGCGATTTGATCATTCGCCCTGAAGCTGTCTATGGTTAAATTTTCTAATTATCCGTGCCCTAACAGAAGAAGCATACATACACATTCATAACGGACCGAAGGTAGCTTTCGTTCGAGCGATCGAGTAAGCGAAGCATGATTTCTAAGTCTCTCACAGAGAAGCGCGTGCGCGCCCACTGCCAATATTTGGTAAGAGCAACCGTAGCTGTAAAAAGCTTCTTGAACTTTCACGGAATGATTTAAGACTTAATTCCGCGCCCTAACTTGTAAAGCCTACACACAGACTCCGGTAACGGATTGCAGGTTCAATTCCTGCCGCTCCCTTTCATGGGAGCGTAGCCAAATTGGTATAGGCAATTGTGAAAACTGCTTTACTAACTTGTGCGGAATTTCAATTATTTATCTATAACCTTTACTCAATACAGAGGTGAGTTCAATGATGTTAGCTAACTCATGTTTAATAACAACTCAATTAGTACAACTGCATTTAAACAACGTGAGATATGAGCGAACATCGTTTGAGCGAGATTGTGATTGAGCGTCCTCGGGGTGGGATGAAAATTAGCCTCAAAAAGGTGACTGGCTTTAAGAAGCAATTGCACAAAATCACCGAGGATGCAATTCAGGATGGATTATTGAATCCCTACTTGATTAAAGCCAGAAATAAATCGAAGTATCTTTCAGATCATCTTGGTCCCCTGCGTCGGTTTTTGCGTTCAAAAGTCGGACAGCCGTGGAATGACGTTTACAGCGAACTGTGTCAACGATTGAAGACCAACACAATGGCAGGACAGCACGTTATCGGTCATGTGTGGGATTACGTTGAACGGCATGTGGAAATCATTGATGGTGGTACTTATAGCAAACCTTACCAAAGGTATCGAATTCGGTTAGATGCGAGTTACCGCGATCGCTTCTATGTTCATCCCCAAACCGGAATTCTTTGTGCAGTCAAGAAAGTAGCTCGAAAGCAAAAGCAAAAGCCGGAACAAACTGATGTTGTCATTATTGATGATTATCATCAATATCACAAACTGAACGAGATTTGGTACCTAATTACCTTTGAAGATTTTCCACCGCCACCAAATAATTATGTGACTGATGTTCTTAAAGGTTTAATTCACAGTTCTGTCGCAACTTATAGAGGTCGCAGAATTTACGCTGCCAGTAAACGGCAGTGTAGCAAGAAAGAAATTCGATTTATTTTAAATCAACTTTCTAAAACCTAAAATTTTCACTTCGTGCCCTAACTGAAAAAGCTTACATACTAGCCGAATTGGTAAGGCACTTGACTTAAGTTCAAGCAACTACGGGTTCAAATCCCGTGTGTGAATCAACAGCTTTTTCGACTTGCATGAGGTGATCTTATTTCATTTCAAATTTCTCAATTGGCAGTTGTTGCCGCGCCCCGATCGCGTCCGCTTACATAACTCTGAATAAGTTATACACCATGCTTCTACAACTTGCGCGGTGACTCGATCGCGAGATCGTGCAACATCTGTCTCCCGGTACCACAACTAGAGGAGTTTACTATGAATACCGCAGAACGTGACCTGCGCTTGGAAATGCTCAACAGTTTGCTGACAACTCCTCACCGCAAGTTAGAGCAAGTCGCAGAAATTCATCAGTTAATTGTTGAATTAGATCCACTTTTTTACGGACACTTGGCAGTTTGGTATCAGCGTCATGGTGATGTCCGCGACCACAAGGAAGTGTTTGTTGCTCATTTGTTAACCAGCAATTTAACTGAACACCGAGATGCTGGATTTGTGATGTTGCAAGAGTTTCCTCCTTATGAGGTGGCTCGTGTGGTGGACTTCATGAAGCAGCAGCAGAATAAACTGCCTCGTTCGGCTAGGACTGCGGTACGACGTTACTTGAAGGCACGGGAGAGCAATCCGGCTCTATTCGATCGCGCTGCGCTGCGAGGTCGTAAAGCAATGAAGCACTTATATGCTTCGCTGCACATCAAGCCAAATGAGCGGGCAAATGCGATTCTGTTCCGCGATACTCCTCCACAGGGTTCATTAGCAAATGTGCTGAAGCAGCTTGCGTCAAGAGAAAATGCAGCAGAACAAGCACGGCTGATTGTGGAGTTCAACATTCCCTACACGATCGCAATTGGTGCCATCAAGCAACTTACACCAGTTGTATTAGTTGCCTTAATCAACAGCATGACTCCTACTGAAGCGATCAACAACCTCAAGTCTCTCCAGACTAGAGGTGCAATGGATCACCCAGAAGTTAAGAAGCTGATTGATTCCAAACTGGAAGAAGCGTCCAAGAGTAAGCGTGTCTCAGCATTCAAAGCACAGATTGCCGCAGACGCAGCAGATTTTGACGCAGACACCGTTGCCCAACTGTCCAAGGTGACAAACGAACAGGTGAAACGGCGTGGTGCGATCGCACGTCCAACTGCCTTACTGGTGGACAAGTCTGGTTCCATGGAAAATGCGATCGCGATTGGTAAGCAACTCGCTGCCTTGATCTCTGGTATCACTAAGGCAGAACTATTTGTCTACGCCTTCGACACCATTCCTTACGCTGTTACGGCACTCGGCAAGGAGTTGACAGACTGGGAACGTGCCTTCCAGCACATCAAAGCAGGTGGTAGTACTAGCATCGGTTGTGCATTGGAAGTAATGCGGAAGAAGAAGCAGGTAGTTGACCAGATAATTTTGGTGACGGATGAGGGCGAAAATGCTGCTCCTTACTTCGGTGAAGTCTACAAGATTTACTGCCGAGAGTTGGCGATAATGCCCAATGTAGTGATTGTCCGCGTGGGTACTCATTACAACTGGGTAGAGAGTCAACTGAAGCAGCAGCAAGCACCTGTAGATACGTTCACTTTTGCGGGTGACTACTACAGCTTGCCAAACCTCGTTCCACTCCTAACGCGCCCCTCTCGTCTGGATTTGCTGATGGAGATTTTGGATATGCCGTTGCCTGTGCGAGATGATAAGTAGAATACATCATATGGTTGATATCCGTAAGCTAATCAATCAAATTGCGATCGCAGAAGCACAGTTATATGCCACCCAATTTCTTGCGCCCTGTGTCAAGGGTGGACGAGTTCGCACACGCTTCGCCGGGATGGTCTACACTTTCACGCCAAAGCCTAGTAATTTTGAAGGTTGGGGCATCTTTGAGCCTGTGGATGAAAAAACAGCAACGGTTGTAGAAGAAGCAGACTTACCCCAAATTGTGGAATACCTGCAACAGTTTTCCCAAATACGACTGCGGTTAGCACACCAACTGCGCTGCCAAACTTGGTTAGCATACCCTGTAAATGAAGTAGATATGCGTCAACGGTTGAAGGTAGTTAAGCCTTTAGCAGTGCATCTAGTAACTGAGGGTGTCGCTTTTGAGCAAATTATTGCTCGCTGGAATGGTCAGTCCTGCTGGTTTGAGTCCGTAGATCGCCGTAGCGATCCGGCTATTTCTGAAACTCTGCAATCTGCTTTCCAGCAACTTATTCCTACTGAGGAATTACAGTTTAAGGGCATTACACCAGAAATCCGCACAGTGTATGAATTAGTAACTCGGCGCAGTGAGGGATTTACTCAACCTCAACAGGATGAAAAGCGATTGAGAAAGGCTTTGCAAATGGGTGGCGGAACCTTAACTCAATTCCACGATCGCGGCGATTACTGGACAGTCGATTGGACAACTGCTGATGGTGTTCGCCATAGTAGTGCGATCGCTAAAACTGATTTGACTGTTGTTAGTTCTGGTATTTGTCTGAGTGGACGCGATCGCGATTTTGACTTGCAATCCTTAGTGGGTGTCAGTCAATCGCTTCGCTCAAATTAAAAATTAAAAATTAAAAATTAAACGGAACGCCCATCCAGGGGAACCTAAAAAAAAGGACGCCTTTTTCTAGGTTCCCTTGGGGCGACGCTTCTCAGTAGCACCAGACGCTTCGCGAACGCACTACGTGTCTCGTAAAAAATCAAATTCCTTCTCCATAAATGATAATGGTGCATGAAACCTAAATTTATTAATTCAAAATTGTTTATTTCTTAATCTTCAATTTTTAATTTTTAATTTTTAATTTTTAATTATTTTTGTCAATGCAATTGAAAACGCTGTAATTACGAATTACGAATTATTATGAGTATCTTTTTTCACGAACAGCTTTACCGCAGCCATGCTGTGATGGCAAAGTTAAAAAACTATCCTGTAACAATTTGTGGGGCTGGGGCTTTAGGAGCTAACATAGCTGAAAACTTAGCTCGGTCTGGTTTTGATAAACTTACAGTCATAGATCGCGATCGCATTGAGGAGCGCAATCTTTCAACTCAGCCTTACTACCGTTCCGATGTGGGAGCATTCAAGGCGAAGATTTTAGCTAACAATTTATATCGAGCAATTGGTACTAAAGTTGATGCTAAAACTCTTGAGTTGACATCAGCAAATACAACTCAACTACTCCAAGACAGCCAGCTAATTGTCGATGTCTTTGACAATAGTGTAGCACGTCAAGCAGTGAAAGATTATGCTGAACAATTAAGCATACCTTGTCTTCATGCTGGACTATCAGCTGATTATGCCGAAGTGATTTGGAATGACGTTTATCGCGTTCCTTCCCTTGTTAATGATGATGTCTGTGATTATCCGTTGGCACGAAACCTGGTGATGTTAACCGTTGCTGTGGCGTGTGAAGCGATCGTTTCATTCGTTACCACAGCAGAACAGCGTAACTTCAGTATCACCCAGAAGGATCTGACTGTTCAATCTCTGTTTTTGTAGATTGCGTAGACACACATCTCAATATTCACTTTTAGAAAGTTTAATCAAAATTTAGAGCATCAACATCAGCACCGTAGTCCAACAGAAGTTCTACAATACCTAAACATCCAAATTGCGCTGCTCGATGTAAAGGTGTTTCGTGATATTTATCTTTAGAGTGAAGCAGTTAACCCCAACTTAATATGATAGAAAACCGCAGACTGGATACTTTCTCGCTAGCAGCCTTGCTGGTGTCCGCGCATTACGGCTTGGGTTTTATTCTGGGAACTGCCGAGCAATCATTGACTTTAGGCGCTGCTGGCAGCCTCTACGCCGTCTCCTTAGGCTTGGGTACGATCGCTCTTATGGGACTGGCAAAGTTTTATTGGACACAAGTAGAGCCAATCTGGACATTGCTGGGTTCCTACTGCGGCGGTGGGGTAAAAATTTTTGTGGGGTTGATGTCTTGGGTATCGCTGATCGGTATTGAAGCCGTCCAGTTAATTTCTGGAGCGTTTATTCTCAAAGTTTTGGGGGTACCTACGCTACCTACAATGCTCTTAATGGCTATCTTATTTGCAATTATTTCCTTGCTGCCAGTGGAGAAAGTAGGCTGGATATTTCGAGGATTGCTGGTGCTGAATTTATTAGCTCTGCTTTATAGTTTATGGGTGTTGCACGGTGTAACTGAATATTTGCGATCGCCTCTGGACTTTGCTGAGTCACTCCAGCTGATCGGTTTACCAACAAAAGTAGGCATCTCCCTGTCTACAATTCTGCTACTCCTGATAGATATGAGGTATCAGCAATTTATTGTCCGGGCAAAAGATATGCAGAGTGTATATCGAGGCTGTGTGTTGGCTGCTATTTTACTGTTGTTCCTCGCCTTCTTGCCTTCATCAGTTGTGGGAGCAGCCCTCAAGGCTGGAATTTTTCCTGCTGGCATTGATGGCAAAGAAACACTTCCCTTTATCCTATCGTGGATTGGTGGTGGAACTGACAAACCTTTAGGTATTTTGCTGATGGCGTCTTTATTGGTTCCAGCGCTAGGTGTTGGCAGTAGCACATTGCGGGTGCAGAGCAAGATTGTCTTGGACTTCAATATTCTGCCAGCTTCCAACATGAATCGGCTGCTGATCACTATGACAAACGCCCTCTTGAGTCTAATCGTTGCTTTGAAGGGAGGCGAGATTGTCTTTCTGATAGTCGCTTTTTATGCAGCCTATGTAGGGTCTGTATTTGTTCCCTTTGTTGCCTACCTACTTGCTTCTCTAGGAGGCTATCAGTTTTCCAAAGCAAGCGTGAAGCTGTCTTTGCTTATGGGCAGTATATCATCTCTCTCTGTGCTGATTTTAACTTTTATTAACCCAAATTTCGCTCTTTATGGCAGTGTTGAGTTGAACATTGTGGGAATGGGAATTCTGTTTGGGGTCTTAAGTTTGTTCGTCGGTCAGGTCGTAGAGAAATATTTTCCCGTGACCCAAGACAGAGAGGAGATTTAAGCTATCTGGATGATTGCCAATATTACGAACTGGAAAAGGATTCGGGTAACCCCGACCCCTCTCGCGCATCTTTCAAATCTGTCTTTATCAGAAAAGTAGATATTTGACAAGATTTGTGTTATATTTATTTACATGAAAACTGACTTAGATTTTACATCTCCCGAGCTATTCAGTCCTGTTGTTTTCAGGTCTGCCTTCAATAGCTTTGAGGCTATCAATCCGTCCCAAGCTTGGTCTTTGTTCTTTTCAGGTGGTCGAGAAGACAAGGCGCTAGGCTTTGGCTCTCAAACAGGTCTCTTTTTTACGAGCACCTTGATAGCACTTGTTGCATCAGGAGTTGCTGGAAGCCTAATTCTTCAGACTGCCTTACTTGGTTAAATTAGGCTGAATTTTTGCCATGTTGTCAAACGTACTACCAATCAGGTGGTTCGGGTTTTTTTAACTACTCCGACCTGCCCCAATACTTGTCGGTTAACGATAGTTGAGGTGCCAGAAACCCGGTTTCTTCGAGAAACCGGGTTTCTTATTTTCGCTCTTTCCGAGCAGTATTGCGATCTGCCCTCCGGCGATCGGTCGGGGATTGTTTCTACGGAGCGTCTACGCCTGCTAATGTGCAAGTTGAAGGTGCGCGTGTCGTACTAAAATAAATACTGAGCTTCAGCTCAAACCCTAATAAAAAGGTAGTATTTACTACATAGTTTACTTTTCACCTAGTAATTTTTAGTTAACTTAATAGATTATGGCTACACAATCTGACCGTCAAAAACGAATTATGGAGCATTTAGCTCGAAGTACAGGTAACTTTATTAGCCCCAGACTCGACTCCTTAGAGCGCAAGCAGCAGATTCTAGAACACATCCGTTTAACCAAAGGTTAAAACAGTCACAATAATTCGGTCAATCCGGCAACGATCGCTCAAATCCTCGGTGAACTGAGTGCCTTCAGTAGTAGCAGTGACCACGGCACTTTAATATTGGGAATGAAGCCTGAGTAATTTCTCAGTGCGGGCAAGGCAAAAGGCATCAGAAAACGCAGAGAGCGTAGTGACACCGGACTCGCACCATCTTGATCTACCAGTCCATATTGCTCAGCCAGTTCAGCAACAACGACAACACGTCCAGTACGGCGGATCGCATTTGGTTCACAAGCAAGCTTAGCAATGACCCGTCCTGTTAGCAAAGGAGTTTCCCAGTTGTAGCGCTCAGTGAACACAGAGTAATTCTTTTCCGCCGCATTTTTTTCGTCCATTTCCGAAGCCAGACGGGAAATGTGTTCAGTACCAACAATACCTGGCCAAATTGAAATAGAAGTGACGTTATAGGGCTTAAGATCAACAGCCATATCAGCTGCTAGGCGATCGCATGCGGCTTTACCAGCACCGTATGCTGCACCAAAGATGTAGGACATGCCACCCCACGAGGAAATGGTGCAGATTAATCCCTGTTTACGCTTGGTCATCATCCGGGCAGCAAAAACACTCGAAATATAGTGGCTGCGAAGACCAACGTTGTTGCTAGCATCCCAAAGACTTGGTTCACAATCCCAGAACGGCTGCGCACGTGCGTCGCTTAATGCCTGAACTCCTGAGTAAACATTATTGACCAGTAGGTCGAGATGTCCATCCTGCTCATCTTGGATGCGCTCAAAAAGCAAACGCACCTGCTCGTCGTCGCTGTGGTCTACCTGAACGGGAATACATACACCACCGACTGACTCAACAGCGGCTTGGGTTTCACCAAGACTGCCTGAGATGTCATCACTGGAATCAGAGTTATGGAGGCTGCGACCTGTGACGTATACAGTTGCACCAGCCTCACCAAGGCCAATAGCAATTCCTTTGCCAATACCCCGCGTAGCACCTGTAACTAATGTTACTTTACCTTCAAGGTGTTTCATGATCGATTATTTCTCAATTGGTAAAGCTGGATGGCGTTGCCAACAGTAAACTCAATATTTAAATTTACTTAGATTAAAGAGATTTTTTACCCCACTGTTCTACCAATAACCTCACCCAATTTCCATAAGTCTGCTCTGGGGCTTTTACTTTATCTATTTCATCTTTTAACCACGGCTCTATGACTACCTTAGCCGTGGCTTTCTTTTCTCTATATCTTTTCTCGTATTCGCTTACCTTATCCTTGTGCGCTTTCTGCCAAAGTTTTTCTGATTCTTTTTTAGGCATAACTCTTGTTAACTGTTAAATCTTTATGCTACTATGACCATAGTAGTACATAAATTAAGGAGGTGATACCACAGTGGCTAAAAATTCATCTAATTCAACAAAGCCTAAAAAGCTAAGGATAATCACAGCAAAGCAGTTACCAGCTTTTCAAGCGAGTAGGTTACTATTGCTAGCAGATAGATTTGTTGAGGTAAGGTTTACCTTTAAAATCAAGTCATGGGTTGAAAATCATCAGTACTATGTTACTCGCATTGTGTTTAGTGATTCTATTAATCAATCCAAGTTAGATTCGGTAATTGATATTGCTAGCCGCTGCGGTAAATTACGTCAAGACTTGTGGAACAAGTATGGCTCTTTGCAGGCATGGGGAATTAGTAGTTCCCTACGGCGGGAGACCCGCCTACAGGACTGGACTCACCACCTAGCCGCTCAGAGAGCGAATAAAATCAAGCCTACAATGAAGTAAATCTAGTATATCTAGGTAAACCTAAGTAGAGTGAACCCGGGACCACTCATTCCAAGAAGCAAAGTAATTCCTGACATCTTTAAAACCTGCTTCTTTAAGGGCAATTAAAGTATTGGCAGCTCTAGAACCTTTGAAGCAATATACGTATACTGTTGATTCTGGTGTAATGCCAGCTTGCTGACAGATCTCCTGGATTTCTGCAACTGGACGAAACATGGGAATTTCCGAATTGGGAACCATTAGATCGTACCACTCAATCCAGACTGCACCGGGGATTCTACCTTTACGTGGGCAAAAATCTCCGCCGTAGGGAGAAGAACTCACGGACAACCACTCATCCTCATCTCTGACATCCAACTTGACGATCGCAGGCTCATCCAAAGCCTGCAACATCTGTTCCGTCGTCACCATAATCGACGGATCGATACTGCGAAACTGTTTGCGGTTTCCCTTGCATATGAGATAATCGTACTCCATCGGTAATTGCCAAAAGGGTACTGCGACCTTCCCGAAGTCCGGTAGTAGGGGAATTTTGGGACAAACGCGAAACGTCCCTCAATCAAATTAAACCGTAGGTTTAAGAGATTGAGGGGCAGTTGAGTGTTTGTCAAACTCTGGCTGGTCTTGTTCCTTGATGTAGCGTTTCACAGTTTCCAAACTAGCTCCACCAGTGGAAGAAACAAAGTACCCGATTTTCCAGAACACAGGCTTTTTGTAAAACTGGTTGCAATGGTCAAGAAACTCTTTACGGATGAGGCGACTACTAACAGTTTTAAGATTATTGGCGAAGGCACTAATCTGAACCTTGGGGTTAATATCAATTAACAAATGGCAGTGGTCTGATTCTCCGTTGAATTCAACCAGAACACAATCCCACTTTTTACAGGTTTCAGCAAATATTTCGTGCAGTCGATGCAAGACATCGCCAGTAATAACCTTGCGTCGGTACTTTGTGACTAGGACTAAATGTATAGAAATGTGATAAACAGTTCCGCCAGACAAGATTTTATTTGACATGGGCTAAGGAAATATGGTAGTTTAGCCCTAGTGTAGCAGGATGACGCAGGAGAGGAAATTGCAGACAGCTTACAAGTTTAAGCTACAACCCAACAAAAAACAAGTGGAGTTACTAGAGGATTGGCAGCACAAGGTCGGGTATGTTCAAAACCGTTCTTTGGGTGACAGAATTGCTAGCTATAGCAACACATTTGTTCAGGGTGACCACTGCGATTTGTATAGTCGTCGGGAAATATGTGCCGAATATTTGTACTGCGATTTAGAGACACAGGCTTTAATTAGTCCGCTGCACTGTTCTGTTAGTAAGTCAGCGTCACTGGGTTATCCGTGGAAAACAGATAACCCTAATTTGCGTAGAGCCAAACCCGACAAGAATGGGAAGATAAAACCGTTTAATCCTAGACGTAGTGCTATTGAGTTGCACTCTAGTTGGCTGACGGAGTTCAAGAAAATCCAACCAGAGTATTCAACAGTCAATGCCGACGTATTACAACAATCATTACGTCACGTTGATTCTGCTTTCAATAAGTTTTTTACCAGTGGCGCTGGGTTTCCTAATTTCAAGCAACACAAACACGTTGGGTTTGAGTTCAAGCCTGGTACAGTGAAAATTCTCGCTCAACGAATAACATTTCCCGGATTAGGGACAATGAGGTTTTTTAAGTCTCGCATCATACCTGCTAGTTGGGAAATTAGGACGGTAACAATTAACTGTGACGTAGACGGTTGGTACGTTTCCGTGCTGCTTAGAGATGAAACAGTCCCAGATATTCTGCCCAAGCTGCCAGAAGAATGTAAAACAATTCAGGGTGCAGATGTTGGCATCAGGAAACTGGTTGCCCTTAGTGATGGGACAATGATTGAAAACCCAAGGTTTCTCAACAAATCATCCCGAAGAATAGAAATAAGACAACGCCGTGTATCTCGCCAGAAAAAATGGTCTAATAATCGAAAAAAGGCGGCTAAGCGATTAGGAAAAACTCATCAAAAAATCCGTCGCCAACGTGAGGATTATCAGTGGAAAGCAGCCAAAAAAATTGCTGCCAATGCTGACATTACAGTGTTCGAGGATCTAAATATTAAGGGGATGAAGTCCCGATGCAAGCCCAAGGTAGATCCAGATACGGGTAAGTACATCAAGAATGGACAAGCAGCAAAGAGCGCACTAAACAAAGGAATCTCTGACGCTTCATGGTATTCGTTGCGCCTCAAAACTGAGCATCAAGCAGCAAAGCTAGGTAACTTAGTCATTGGAATTGATCCAAAATATTCTTCTCAAGAGTGTCCAGCATGTCACTACATTAGCGCTGGTAACCGAGACAAAGAGAAGTTTGTCTGCGAACGGTGCGCACATTCCGACGACGCCGACACCAACGGCGGTGTAGTTTGCGCACATCGTGGTAAACAAAAGCTTGGAATCGAGTCCCTACTGGTGGTCAGCGCGGCATTTTTCGGGGGAAGCTTCCCCCGAAAAGATGCCTTCAGAAAGTCACGCTTAAGGAGGCGGCTGTAACGCCGCAAGCATCCTCCGTACCGAGGGAGGAGCCTAAGAACCCTGCTAAGTCTAGTACTCAGCATCGTCAATTGTTGCTATTGAAAGTTAAAAGCACATCCGTTGAAACAAAGTCTCGTACCAAATCTCAAAGGAAAGTGCCTGAAGTTCAGTATACACAATTAACCTTGTTTGATGACCTTGACCGGGATGCTTTTAGATCAACTAGCTAAGATCTTTAAGAATCCGTTTCTATACCTCGAAGAGGTTAGGAACGGTAGTTCAATGAGTTATTTAACTCCCCAATCTTTTTCTGTCTCCATGTTAAGGAGGTATTCTGCTTATGGGTCAGCTAGTCAACTTAAATGGAGTCATTGCACCAACGGCTTCGGTGTCTATTTTAGACAGGGGCTTTCTGTATGGCGATAGTATTTACGAAGTTGTACGAACCTTTGCTGGCAAGCTTTTTGGCTTACCGGAACACCTCGAACGCCTGCGCCAATCTGCTGCCTACCTCTACCTGGATGTTCCCTGGAGTGATACACATATTCAGACTGAGATTGAGAGAACTTTGCAGCAAGCTGGCAATTCCGAGTCTTATATCCGCATCATTGTGACGCGAGGAGTGCAACAGGAAATTGGCTTACTACCTAGTCCAGACCAAAAGCCTCATCTAGCAATCGTCGTTAAACCTATCAGCCCTCAACCTGTGTTGCAACAAGGGATTCACCTGAGAGTGGTGCCGCGCCAGAGACTCGATCAGCTAGCCTTGAACCCTGGCTAAAACTGGTAACTATCTCAACAGTATATTAGCGCTATTAGAAGCTCGTCAAAGTGGAGCCGATGATGCCCTGATGCTCAATTCTCAGGGTGAGTTGACAGAAGCAACCACAAGTAATCTTTGGCTAATCACTCAAGGGGTAGTACGTACTCCTGCAGTTGAAGCTGGTATTTTGCATGGCATTACTCGCTACTTTTTGCTAAAGTTGCTACGCCAGATGGGGATTCCTCATGAAGAAGTCAGCCTGAGAGCGGAAGATCTCTGGTCGGCTGAGTCAGCCTTCCTCAGTTCCTCTGTCCGCCTGTTGGTGCCAGTAAAGCGTATTGATGACTACACTCTGCCCAAGTGCCCAAGTCCAATCACCTGCACTTTATGGCAAGGGCTACTAGACCTGATGCAGGAACATTCCGCCGCTCGATAAAAAAATAATTACTATCGGATGATCAGCGGGACAACAAACTGAAAGTGAGAACGAGGATATGAATAATATCCTCTGTCGTAATATCGACGAGGATAGTATTCCCGGTAGTAATGGTGTGGATAATGTTCTGGGTAGTACTCTCGACGATCGTAATGACGAGGATGATCTTCTTGGTAATAACGAGGATGATCTTCTCGGTAATAACGAGGATGATCTTCTCGATAATAATCTGGTCGATGGTTGTATGGGTAGTCAGCATTAGCACTTTGAGGGAAAGTCACAGTAGCTGCTGTACCCAAAGCCGTTGCTAAAACAGCTAAAACAATCTTGCTCATGTAATAGCCTCCTACTAAAAATAGGCTGTAGTTTTATTATTACATTAATAAATCGTTCAATAACCATAAAAAGATGGATGCACCATTTATCACAACCTCTGCTGCTTAAAGAGGTGGCTGGCAAAAAGTATCAGAAACTACAAAATTTTCTAGCGATCGCCCTCTTGGAAAAAGTTTGCGATCTACTGACCTTGTGGTCTTCATTTTTAAATTTTTCTATATATGTATCCTCTATTACAAATTTCTCTTTTTCTAGAGGAGTTTTATTATAATAATGTATGCATATTTTCACCAATTATTTTCATGATTTACGGAAACTTTATCGAAAAAACATATAACTTTGTTAATAGTGAGGATTTATACACTGTACAAATTAACGATCGTGTGATTTACGATATTTAGTGGTTTCACGACTCTGCAACAACCTTAATGCGATCGCCTATTTGCAGTGCTAAGTATTACAGTTTACGAACAATCGTTTAAATACCCAAGTTTTGTATAGTACATATGTAGAATTTATAACTTTTGTTATTTTTATAAAAATAAATTTTTGGTTAATTGTAAACATCCTTGTTAATTTTCCACTTAAAGGATTTATGCTTATTTGATAAGTTCTTCATAAAAATATTGCATCTGTGTGGGGATTTAATTCATACATATATGATGTAAGTATCTGCAAAAGTCAAAGCTTTCTAAAAGAAATATTTGGCAGAGGCAATTTCTGTGTTTTCACTCTTCCGCCATCAATTGGGCAGTTGATGAATAGAACGCAGACATAGATACTGAGTGACACAACTACTTTATAAACACATGCACGCTAGTCTTAATAATCAGCATTAATTGCCTGCGACTTTAGTTTGAGACGCACGACCAACGATCATGGGTGCAAATTGGTTGGAAATAGCATCCTTTCACTAGCTACAAAATTTTGCTTTCAGGAAGGAAACCAACGATGTTGAATACAAGTAATCCAAATTTACCTCCATCTCAAAGTCGTTCCATTACAGTAGTCATCCCAGCTTTGAACGAGGAAGGTAATTTGGAAAAGCTTTTGCTTACTTTAGCGGAAACTTTCCACAATCTTAATTTCACTTTGCCAGTGCTCCTAATTGATGATGGCAGTACAGATAGTAGCCCAGAAATTCTGGATCGTCTGAGTAAGCAATATAAGTTTTTAAAAGTCATTCGTCATCCCCAGCAGCGGGGTGTAACCGGAGTATGGAAGACAGCTTTAGCCCATATTACGACTGATTGGATATTCTGGGGACAAGCAGATTTAGAGTCCGATCCTCGGATTGATATACCATTTCTGCTAGCAGCCTGTGTACCAGGAGTAGATGCAGTTGCAGGTTGGCGACAAAAGCGTGGTGACGGCAAAAATTTTGCTTCTTCTGTGGCTAACTTGACTTGTCGTTTGGTCTTTGATTTAGCAATTCACGACATGAACTGGATCAAATTAGTCCGGCGTGATTTAGTGTCTAGTTTACCCATTGAAAAAATCACCCATCGCTACTTATTAGCAGTACTGGCAGCAAAAGGATATCGGATCACAGAAGTTCCTACTCCCTGGCATCCTCGCCACTCTGGGAAAAGTAAATTTGGCAAAGGGCGTTTTGTGACTTCCGGTATTGATTTTGTCAAATTATGGTGGTGGTTTCAAACTGAGGGTCGTCAAATAAATCGCCGCGATGAAGAGCAAATAAATTTGGGAACCAGTTATGTTGGTCTTTACCAGCACAAAGCTGTCTTTCTAGACGATTTAATCAGCAAATGATAAAAAATTCGCACGCTGGAGGAGTGGGGAGTGGGGAGTGGGGAACTCGGGGCCCCCACGAAGTGGAGCCAGCGCGTTGC
>CAXTSI010000047.1:17705-28465 GCA_964246695.1 uncultured bacterium | reverse complement strand
CCCTCATCTCCCCCACTCCCCACTCCCCAAATATAGATATAATTTCTCAACAACCTTAAAAAAACTATTGACATCCAAGCGGCAAGGCGCTGGTAATTAGTAATTCCCCATGAACATTTTAAGTCACTTGCTTTCTCAATCAGATCAAGATAGACGTCCGAAACGACAACGTAGAGGAATTGAAATTAAATCGCTGCGTGAAATTGAAATTATGCGGCAATCAGCAAAAATCGTGGCAACTGTACTCAAAGAAATTTCTGAGATGGTACAGCCAGGAATGACGACAGCTGACTTGGATGCTCATGCGGAAAAACGGATTCGGGAAATGGGTGCAACACCTAGCTTTAAAGGATATCACGGTTTTCCCGGTTCTATCTGTGCTAGCGTGAACAATGAAGTTGTACATGGTATCCCCAGTCCCAAGAAAGCGATCCGCGCCGGAGATGTTGTAAAAGTAGATACAGGTGCTTATTACCAAGGATTTCATGGCGACTCCTGTATTACAATTGCTGTCGGTGAAGTTTCAAAAGAAGCTGCTAAACTGATTCGCGTAGCAGAAGAAACCCTTTACAAAGGCATTGAACAGGTGAAAGCAGGTAACTTTTTACTAGACATTGCTGGGGCAATTGAAGACCATGTGAAAGCAAATGGCTTTAGTGTGGTAGAGGACTTTACTGGACATGGTGTCGGTCGTAATCTGCACGAAGAACCTTCAGTTTTCAACTTCCGCACTCGTGATCTGCCGAATGTGAAATTACGTGCGGGGATGACCTTGGCAATTGAGCCAATTTTGAATCAGGGTTCCAAGTTTACGCGGACGTTATCCGATCGGTGGACAGCAGTAACCGTAGATAATTCTCTGTCTGCCCAGTTTGAGCATACTGTGTTGGTGACAGATACTGGATACGAGATTTTGAGCGATCGCACGAAAGTTTAAATGGACATGATATGACACACCGAAAATATAGAGAATCTCCAACAAGTGAACACGGTCAATACGGTTCTGCATTGTTGCTATCACATAGATATCATTAGGAACGATCTAAATATCTACCTAAAAACATAAAGTAATTAGGTAGATATTTTTTGGGTGTTCCCAAGCTGCATCCCTCGGCGGGTAAAGCCTAAGTAATATTATTTACAAAAACTCTATTCCCAAAGCGAGAAATTTAAGGTATATTTCTTTATATCAGAGTGCAATCAACCAAAGACCCTTAAACAGGGTGCCTACTAACAAAATGTCACTGTTTATTTGCTCACAAACTCTTTCTGAGTAGACCAGGGGGAGACGGTGGGCATTTTTTTGCTCATCCATTCCAACTAGATAGGACTTACGCATTGTCAAAAGTTGCGTAAGTTTTCCTATATCTCTATTTTCCTTCTTCATTCGCCTATTTAACACAGCAAAATTACTGAACTATCTGCGGTAGTAGCTATAGAAGTTCAGTATTTGCACTGTAGGCAATTAGGCGGAACACAGGCGAAGATGGCTACTTGAGGTCACCGCGCTAATCGGTGTTTTTTGTAAGCTTAGACATTTTTGGCAGGAATTTTTAAGCCTCATATCAAGCCTAGTACGTGGCGATCGCCCCGTTAAGGTAGTAATGAACTACTTTGACATGGTTGGATTTAGAATTATGACAAAGGTTTGACAAAAGATGTGTTAACATCTTGCAAGCGAGAATTTTGTAACCTATTGAGCCACTTTTGTAAAAATATTCGATTTGCTTTTTTCTCAGCTATATCTTGAGTATCCAAAGGATAAGGCAGGAGTCCCAAAATCGCCGCAGTCGTGACACAAAACATCGATTTTTGGAAACTTATGCAAATTTGTACCCGCAAATCATCTTCTCCCCGGCGACTGCGACGATAAACTTCGTGCAAATAATCTGGGAGAAAGTGGCGCATATCTTGCATCAGCAAAGTGGGAGGAATACCAGCACCACCAATAGGCAAGGGGTCTGCATACAAAGCGCCATATTGAAATCGACCTTGATCGGGGGGAATTTGATAAGCTTGAGCGTTATATGAAACTGTGCCATGAAAGGGCGTTCCTCGGAAGAAAATCGCTTCTACATAAGGTACTGCTGTATCTGCAAGAAAAGTTAAACCAACAGCAGCGGGAATGATTTGATAAACTTTATCCTGAATTTTAACTGCGTAGGTAATCGGTTTATTTGCATTTCCTACTAATTCCGCTTTTATGTGGTCTACAACTTGGGGAATCGATTTGATTTCACCTCGGTCGTAGCGGTCTGACAAGCTGAGGAACATATCAGCCATCACCCGCCAAAATTGACCTAACCCACTGTAGTAAGCCGAGACGCGCAACTGTTCAGTTAAGAAGTCAGGAAACAGTTGGTTCAATCCCATCATTATGGGATTGTTTTTAAATTTTGCTTCGATAACATCTCGCGCTTTCTCTTGAAATTCCTTTGAATCCAAATATGCATCCAGCCCACCACCACCATGCCATAGCATGCCTTTCATGCAATACTCGGCATATTCAAAATTAATTCTGTCATGCCACCAGTGACGAAGTAATTTCTTGAAATAAATTTCCCCATTAAAGTATTTAAAAAACGGGAAAAATACTAAAAATTGATTTTCAGCAATGTAGATAAGATTTTTTGAGTAGGCATCCAAAACTACACCATAGCTTTTAAGAATGCCGACTACCTCCAACACATTTTCGGGGTTGTCGGGAAGTAATGCTTCTCCTGATTCCAGGCGATCAACATATTCGGCTAATGGATGCTTAGCAGGTTTGTTTGTAATAGTTACCATTTTTTGTTGATAGTTGATAGTTGATAGTTGTTAGTTGTTAGTTGATAGTTGATAGTTGATAGTTGTTAGTTGATAGTTGTTAGTTGTTAGTTGATAGTTGTTAGTTGTTAGTTGATAGTTGTTAGTTGATAGTTGTTAGTTGTTAGTTGATATTTTTTCACTACTAACCACTAACCACTAACCACTAACTACTAACCACTAACCACTAACCACTAACCACTAACCACTAACCACTAACCACTAACTAACTTTTATCTTTTGCCTTAAATAAGGACACTGTTGCAATCGTATGAGGTGTAGCAACCATTGCTGTCGTTGTGGGTTCAGTCCAGCGTACTAACCAAGAGGGTTGGATACCAAGAATCACAATCAGCACAGCTAGGACTACGGCGGGTGCGCGATCAGACCAAGACACGCAAGGCAAGTTAACAGCTTGTGGAGACAAGCGCCCAAAAAAGGCGCTGTTCGTAAGAATTAAGAAGTAAACAGCGGTTAAACCTGTACCAATCATGCACAGTAGGGTTTGCACCGGAAAAAGCGGAAAACTGCCGCGAAAGACGATAAATTCGGAAATAAACCCGACCATTCCCGGTATGCCGGCGCTTGCCATCACTCCCAAAACCATCAAGCTTCCAATCACGGGCATACCTCGTTCTGGGTTCAGCAGTCCTCGGAGGATATCTAAATCACGGGTTCCTGCTTTGTTATACACAACTCCCACTAGCAAAAACAGTAGTGCGGAAATCAAGCCGTGGCTAATCATTTGCATGACGCTTCCCAATATGCTTAAAGGTGTGGCGGCGGCGGCGGCTAAAAGTACGTAGCCCATATGTCCAATGGAACTGTATGCCACCATTTTTTTCATATCTTTTTGGGCGATCGCGCAGGACGCACCATAAAGTACACTCACAACTGCCCAAATTGCCAAAGCCGGACTCAAATAAACCCAAGCTTGAGGCAACAAATTCATCCCAAACCGTAGTAAGCCGTAAGTTCCCAACTTCAATAGTACCCCAGCCAATAGCACTGAAATTGGTGTGGAAGCCTCAACGTGAGCATCTGGCAACCAAGTATGGAAGGGAAACAAAGGAATTTTGATGCCAAAACCAATTAAAATCCCCAACAGCAGCAAAATTTGGATCTCTAAGGGCAGAGACTGGGTATTCAAGCTTTGTAGCTCAAAGTTTGGTGCTCCACTCAGCCAAACCATGCCAAGGAAACTTGCCAAAATTAGAAATCCGGAAACAGAAGTATAAATGAGAAATTTCGTAGCTGCATAACCCCGCCGATCGCCACCCCAAATCGCTATTAGCAAATAGAGGGGAATCAGTTCCATTTCGTAAAATAGGAAAAATAGTAGTAAATCCTGTGCTAAAAAGGCTCCTGTCACCCCAACATTCAACACCAAGAGTAAAGAGTAATAAAATCGAGAACGCTGTTGGGCTACGTCGCTGCTGTAGATGGCAATGCAAGTCAACAATCCATTCAACATCAGCAAAGGCAAAGACAATCCATCTATCCCAATGTGATAGTTCAAGCCCAAGGCATCTATCCAGGGTATGAATTCGGAAAACTGTTGATTGATTTCCCTAGGGTCAAACTGAATTGCTAGTACCACTGTCCAGAGGAAAGCCATACTTGCAAACACCAAAGCCACTTGACGGGATAGTTTTGCACTCATGCCAACAGGCAAGAAACCCACCAAAGCAGCACCTAAAGTTGGCAACAAAATCAAAGCACTGAGCATAGTTAGTTGGTAGTTGTTAGTTGGTAGTTGGTAGTTGGTAGTTGGTAGTTGGTAGTTGGTAGTTGGTAGTTGTTAGTTGTTAGTAAAACAATCAACAATCAACAATCAACAATTAACAATCAACTCACTAAAAATGCCAGCTATTTAGTAGACCCAACGACCAACTTAGCAGAAAACCCAGCACACTGATGCCCACAAGGATAGTCAACAAATACCCTTGGGATCGACCAGAAGCGGTGTACCGCAAGCCTTGTCCACTAAGAATTGTCGCAAACCCAACAAAGTTAACCATACCATCAACTAGATAGCGATCGCTCCAAGCAGAAATCCTCGAAAGCAGTGCGACTGCACCAACCACTGTCAGTTTATAAACTCGGTCGATGTAAAAGTCATAACCCAACAAATCTTGCACAAATCTCCAACTAAGTACTGTTGATCTTGACCAAGCTTTGTGCAGATAAATTGTAGACCCGATAGCGACTCCTAACATAGTAGATAACACCAACAACAACAGTACGTACCAATTAATACTTTCCCAACCGGGTAGCAGATACCATTGCTGTAGCATCAGGGGTAATATCAAAGTTAGCACTGTCAAAAATACCATCGGCAATGCCATTTGCCAACCGACTTCTGGGGCACGGCGGGTCTTTTGTTGTGGTGTACCCCAGAAAATTAACCGGAATACCCGTGTTAAATTTAATGCCGTTAAGCCATTTACCAATACCAAGACACCTGTTACCCAAGGGCTAACCAGCGCCAAGCCGTCAGCCCATGACAGCATTGCCCAAAAGCTTCCTAGGGGGAGCAGCGTTACCATTCCCGCCGCACCCACAACAAAGGCAGTGGTGGTTACTGGCATCCGTGACCACAAACCGCCCATTTCGGTTAAATCTTGAGTAATGGTGGTAAAAATTACGGAACCAGCGCTCATAAATAACAGTGCTTTGGCGATCGCATGAGTCAACAGCAACATTAGGGCAACACCTCCTTGTTGCAAGCCCACCGCCAAAAACACTAACCCCATGTATGCACTAGTGGAATGAGATAAGGACCGCTTAATGTCAATTTGGGCGATCGACACTAACGATGCTCCTACTGCTGTCACAGCACCCATCACTATCAAAGCATTTAAAGCCACTGGCGACAACGCTAGAATTGGCTGAAGTTTATACAGCACATAGGCACCACCAGCTACCACCATTGAGTTCCGCATTACCGAGGCTGGGTTGGGACCTTCCATTGCCTCATCTAACCACAGATGCAGCGGAAATTGGGCGCATTTACCCGCAGGTCCTGCAATCAACGCTAAACCTAGTAAACTTGAGGTGACTGGGTCTAAGTTAGCCGTTTGCGCCCATTCATATAAATCAGAAAAGTTCAAACTGCCAGCTAGGGTGGAAAGCGTCACGACTCCCATCAGCAGTAACAAGTCTCCCACCCGCTTGGTTAAAAACGCATCTCTTGCCGCCGTTACCACTAGTGGTTGCGCATACCAAAATCCTACCAGCAAGTAAGTAGAAAGAGTCAGGAGCTCCAAGAGAGCATAACTGAGAAACAAAGAGTCACTAATGGCTAAGGCACTCAGCGCTGCTTCAAAAAATCCCATTAGGGCAAAGAAACGCGCTAACGCCCAGTCCTTCTCCATATAACCTAAAGCGTAAGTTTGTGCTAGCAAACTTAACCCGCCAACTAAAACTGTTGTCCCAATACTGACTGGAGAGATTTCTAAGGCAAAGGATAAGTCCAAATCTGCAGTTTTTAACCAGGTAATCACAAGACTTTCTTGTTCCCGGCTCCAAATATCGAAGAAGATGAACAGGCTATGGACAAAAGCCAAAATGGTCGTCAACAAGTTAAAGTAAGCTGCAGGTCTTGGTCCTGTGCGCCGAATTAATCCCATCGCCCATGGCAAGGTAAAAA
Organism: uncultured bacterium; assembly: GCA_964246695.1. Classification (GTDB taxonomy): domain Bacteria; phylum Cyanobacteriota; class Cyanobacteriia; order Cyanobacteriales; family Nostocaceae; genus Stigonema. Next base: position 22,008 of record CAXTSI010000047.1, on the reverse strand, counting down.
GCGCACCTATTAAGCCATAAATAGGTATCAACCAACTTGTTGAGAATAAAAACTGATTCATTTAAGTTTTCCCTGATGCCTCAGATGTCAATTATTCGCTCTACTCTATGAACTGACTAGACTTCACTCTATAGTTTAGACAATTTTTTTTGATTCTATAAAGTCTTTTATTTTGCTTTACTTTTAATATTAGGAAAATAATTCTTCTCATTTTAATAATTGAAATATTTTACTATTCTTTAGTTACCTCTTGTTAAATTAGGACAATTACTAATCCAAAAAAACATTTTATATAAATTATAACAAAAACTTATGTTTTTGTATAGATAATCTTTTACATAGACAGCCAAAACCGAGTAAAGACTTGCTGTTGATCTGTCTAAGCTTGTCGTCCTTCGTCTTTTTCCGGAATTTACGCCCCTTGAAATTGGGTTTATTTACCATTATAAATGAATTATAAAACTTTAATGAACTCCTCTAGCAATCTATAAACTTCTATTAAGAAGTTCGATAAATTAATTTTTGTTAAGTTTTCTTAAACTATATTATCACAAACTATTATAGTGATTTATATTGCCAAGAGTACCAAGCTTTTCTATGCTTAATATAGAAGTGCTCGTATTAATGCAAGATGAGTACCTCCGTAGAAATTTTCTATAACAGTATTAATTGCATTAACTTGATGAGGGAATTCGGCGATGCCAATTGCAGTAGGAATGATTGAAACTAAAGGTTTTCCGGCGTTAGTAGAAGCCGCTGATGCGATGGTGAAAGCCGCTCGCGTCACCTTGGTAGGGTATGAAAAAATCGGCAGCGCTCGGGTCTCCGTGATTGTCCGGGGAGACGTATCGGAAGTGCAAGCTTCAGTAGCGGCCGGAATTGAAGCAGCCACAAGGGTGAAAGGCGGTGAAGTGTTATCCACTCACATCATTGCTCGTCCCCACGAGAACCTGGAATACGTTTTGCCTATTCGGTACACTGAAGATGTAGAGCAGTTCCGCACTTAACAATTTTAGATTTAGCTCCTACCCAACTGGTGCGCCGACTACGGGAAGGCTCCGCTTTCTGGATTTTGGATTGCTCCTATCAGCAATTGCAGACGGTGTCCCAGATAAAGGATGCTAAATTTTAGATTGGGAAGATCCTAGTCTAAAGTTTAAGATCTAAAGTCTAAAGTTTTTACAGCTTTGTTTGTGTTCATTTGTTTAGAAGCTAGTTAAGGATTAAAACTAATGTCAATTGCAGTAGGAATGTTGGAAACGTTGGGCTTTCCGGCGGTAGTGGAAGCTGCTGATGCGATGGTGAAAGCTGCCCGTGTCACCTTGGTAGGCTATGAAAAAATCGGTAGTGGTCGCGTTACCGTGATTGTCCGAGGAGACGTTTCAGAAGTACAAGCTTCAATAGGAGCGGGAATTGAATCAGTCAAGCGAGTCAATGGTGGACAAGTACTGTCTACCCACATCATTGCTCGTCCTCATGAGAACTTAGAGTACGTTCTGCCAATTCGATACACCGAAGACGTAGAGCAGTTCCGCGAGAATGTTAACGCGATTCGGAGTCCCAACAGAAGACCGTAAAGAGTAATGCAAGTTGCCAAAGTTCGCGGCACAGTGGTCAGCACTCAAAAAGACCCAAGTCTTAGAGGTGTCAAACTACTGTTGTTGCAGCTCGTAGATGAGGAAGGACGTATTATACCAGAATACGAGGTGGCAGGTGATAATGTTGGTGCTGGAGTGGATGAGTGGGTGCTTGTCAGTCGTGGTAGTGCAGCCCGTCAAGTTCTAGGTAATGAACAGCGTCCGCTAGATGCAGTAGTCGTGGCGATAATTGACACAATTTACGTTGAAGATCGCCTGATCTACAGCAAAAAAGACCAATATCGATAGTTAGTAGTTAGTGGTTAGTAGCTAATAGCTAATGGCTAATGGCTAATGGTAATAAACAATTAGCAATTAGCAATTAGCAATTAGCAATTAGCAACCAACAACTATCAACTAACTCATAGCTTAAATAGAGGAGGAATCTCGCAATGTTAGTCCGTAGCACGGCAGCCCCACCAACTCCATGGTCAAAGACTTTAGCTGAGCCACAAATCAATAGAACTGCCTTCGTACATCCAGGTGCCAACGTTATTGGAGATGTACGATTCGGTGCAAATGTAATCGTAGCTCCGGGAACTTCGATTAGAGCAGATGAAGGTACGCCTTTTTGGATTGGTGAAAACACCAATATTCAAGATGGTGTAGTGATTCATGGGTTAGAGAAAGGTCGAGTAGTTGGTGAAGACCAAAATGAATACTCGGTGTGGGTTGGCAAAAATGCTTCCATTACCCACATGGCTCTGATTCATGGACCGGCTTATGTTGGGGATAATTGCTTTATCGGCTTTCGCTCGACGGTGTTTAATGCCAGGGTAGGGTCAGGTTGCATCGTCATGATGCACGTTTTGATTCAAGATGTAGAAATTCCCCCAGGTAAGTATGTTCCTTCGGGAACGGTGATTACTAACCAGCAGCAGGCAGACCGGTTGCCAGATGTGCAAACAAAAGATCAGCAATTTACACAACATGTGGTAGGGATTAATCAGGCGCTGCGGACTGGTTATCTCTGTGCTGCGGATATTCAATGTATTAGTACCATTCGGAATGAAATAGGTAGATCTTCTACAACTATAGAAGTTGAGGAACTGGAAAGGAGTAGTGAAATGTCAAACAATAGCCTAGGTGCAGAAACCATAGAACAGGTGCGCTATCTGTTGGAGCAAGGGTATAAAATTGGTACAGAACATGTAGATAAGCGGCGGTTCCGCACAGGTTCTTGGCAAAGTTGCCAGCCAATTGAATCGAGATCCGTGAGGGATGCGATCGCTATGCTAGAAGATTGTCTGTCAGAACACAGCGGCGAGTATGTCCGTCTGTTTGGCATTGACTCCGGCAGGCGGCGCGTGTTAGAAACCATCATTCAACGCCCAGACGATGTGGCAAATCCACCCGCCACCTTTAAAGCTCCTACCACTTCCACTTATAGTAGCTACAATGGTAATGGTAACGGCAATAGTAGTAGTCAACTGAGTGCCGAAACCGTAGAGCAAGTCCGTCAGCTATTAGCAGGTGGTTACAAAGTTGGCACAGAACACGTAGACGAGCGGCGGTTCCGTACAGGTTCTTGGCAAAGTTGCCAGCCCATTGAAGCAACTTCTGCAAATGGAGTCATCGCAGCATTAGAAGAATGTATTGCCAACCATCAAGGCGAATACGTACGCTTGATTGGGATTGACTCCAAAGCTAAGCGACGAGTTTTAGAAAGCATTATCCAACGCCCCAACGGTTCGGTCACGCCCTCTGGTAGCCAACCCTCAATCAAGAGTGCGTCTACAAGTGCTAAAACTACGCCCGTGACCAGTACTAGTTTGAGTTCCGAAGTAATGGAACACTTACGGCATCTTTTGAATCAAGGGTATAAAGTTAGCGCTGAACACGTAGACAAGCGGCGATTCCAAACAGGGTCTTGGGCTAGCTGCGGACAAATTCAGGCTACTTCTGAACGAGAAGCGATCGCAGCATTGGAAGCATATCTCGCCGAATATGCAGGGGAATATGTGCGGTTAATTGGAATTGAACCCAAAGCCAAGCGTCGGGTACTGGAATTGGTTATCCAACGACCGTAAGAAGGGGAGTGGGGAGTAGGGAATAGGGAGTAGGGAGTAGGGAATATAAAATTAAAAATTAAAAATTAAAAATAGAAATTCTTCATTTTTAATTTTTAATTTTACATTTTGAATTATTTCCCACTCCCCACTCCCCAACAACATTTGAGGTGAAATTTCGATGTTTGTGCCGCCACTGCGCCTAAATCATACGTCTGATTCTTACATGAGTGGCGAGGTGATTATTCATCCGAGTGCAGTACTTGCACCAGGGGTAATCCTCGTAGCGGCTCCAAACAGCAAAATAATTATCGGTCCTGGGGTCTGTGTTGGCATGGGGTCCATCCTCCAAGTCCATGAAGGAACCCTAGAAGTAGAAGCAGGAGCAAACCTGGGAGCTGGTTTTTTAATGGTTGGCAAAGGTAGAATTGGATCAAATGCCTGCATCGGTTCAGCGACAACAGTTTTTAATTGTTCCGTTGAGTCAGGACAAGTAGTTGCACCAGGTTCAATTGTGGGAGACACCAGTCGCCGGATTTCCGAATCTATTGCAGCGACTGAAGAAACAAAACAGCCGCAAATAGGAGTAACGTTCGTAGAGGAAGTAGGGGAAGTAGGGGAAGTCAGTTAATTTGCGTAATCTGCCTGATTTAACTA
>CAXTSI010000047.1:0-17695 GCA_964246695.1 uncultured bacterium | reverse complement strand
GCAGCTATTTAATAAAAAAAACACCCTAAAATAGTTTTAAGTTTGTTATTGGAAGTAGGGTAATTTGGGGATGTAGGGGAAGTAGGGGAAGGCAAATTAATGACTTCATCTGCCTCATCTTCCTCACTTTCCATTCAGGACTCACAAGAGTCTTCTACTGAAGAATCCCCAAATAATATTGGTAGTGTCATTTATGGGCAAGGGAGCATACAACAGCTGTTGAGTACATTGTTTCCACATCGGAAATCCTTGAGTAAACCTTTGTCTGATGAACCCTCTGAGTAGTGTTAATTGGTAAGTTGTCACTTTGAGTATCTTGGAGAGTTATATGCTAGTACACAATCAAAGGTCCATGAAGATAATCCAGGCATCACTAAGTCAAGACGACTTAAGGGACACTGCCTTGGGATTAGTATCTACTCGCAGTTTTCCGGCGATCGTTGGCACAGCAGATATGATGCTCAAATCAGCTGGAGTTCAACTCGTAGGGTATGAAAAAATTGGCAGCGGTCACTGTACTGCTATTGTCCGGGGTGGGATCGCTGATGTGCGTTTAGCAGTAGAGTCGGGTGTCCAAACTGCTGAACAATTTGGGCAATTGATTTCTAGCTTAGTTATTCCCCGACCTTTTCCCAACCTAGATGTGGTACTTCCAATTACTAGGCGTCTCAGCGACCTTGCTGAAGGGGGCGGTTACAGTCTTCTGAGCAATTTAGCAGTCGGTTTGGTGGAAACACGGGGATTTCCGGCATTGGTGGGAGCAGCCGATGCTATGCTTAAAGCTGCTGATGTCCAGTTGGCAGCGTATGAAAAAATTGGTGCCGGTTTGTGTACAGCCATTATTCGGGGATCGGTAGCAAATGTTGCTGTGGCAGTAGAAGCAGGTATGTACGAGGCAGAACGCATTGGGGAATTGAATGCAGTGATGGTGATTCCTCGTCCACTAGAGGAATTAGAGCGAACCTTGCCAGTAGCAAGTTGCTGGATAGAAGAACGTCAAGCATTAAGGTTACCACTGAATATCAAGAACCAAGTAACCGAGGTAGAACTGGTACAATTGCCCGATTTAGCTAAGTTACCTGCGAAACTAACAGAAGAACAGTAATTTGTTAATTGTTAATTGTTAATTATTTTGATTGAGGTTAGTACAACATTAGTTATTTTTCCTAAAAAAGATTCAAATTTTATATTTAAGAATTTATATTAGAGGAGAATTATCATTGAATCAAGCGACGCTGCACCAGCTGAAGGTATTTGAAGCCGCAGCGCGGCACAGTAGCTTTACTCGTGCCGCCGAAGAACTTTTTCTCACCCAACCCACTGTTTCCATGCAGATCAAGCAACTGACAAAATCAGTGGGGTTGCCATTATTTGAGCAGGTAGGAAAGCGCTTATATCTGACAGAGGCGGGAAAGGAATTGTTTGCTACTTGTCGGCAAATTTTCGACAATATAGCCCAGTTTGAAATAAAAGTGGCAGATTTAAAAGGGCTAAAACAGGGACAATTGCGCTTGGCTGTGATCACAACAGCGAAATACTTTATACCACGTTTGTTAAGTCCATTTTGCCAACTTTATCCAGGAATTGATATAGCGCTGCAAGTTACAAATCATGATGGCATTATGGAACGCATGGCAAGCAATCTGGACGATTTGTATATTATGAGCCAAGTTCCAGAACATCTGGATGTGAATTTCCAGCCATTTCTAGAAAACCCCTTGGTCGTTTTAGCACCAGCTAATCATCCCTTAGTAAACGAGAAAAAGATTCCGATACAACGTCTTGCTTCGGAACCTTTCATTATGCGGGAACCCGGTTCAGGAACTCGTCGCTCTGTGCAAAAATTATTTGATGAGCAGGGGGTAGCGGTGAAAGTTAAGCTGGAATTGGGAAGTAATGAGGCGATTAAGCAAGCGATCGCAGGTGGTTTAGGAATCTCTGTTTTATCTCGCCACACTTTAATCTCAGATGCAGCCGAATTATCAATTTTGGATGTAGAACACTTTCCCATCAAAAGGGATTGGTACATGGTTTACCCAGTTGGCAAACAACTATCTATTATTGCTCGTACCTATTTTGATTATCTACTTGATGCAGTCAAGCAAATTCCTAGTACCGCTGCGCGGAATTAAAAATTAAAAATTAAAAATTTAAAAAGCTGACATCATCAGCTTTTCGGTGATTTTGAATAGTTGCTTTATTTCCGCGCCCGCTGTATTAGTACAGCAGGCGCGGAAATAAAATTACCATCCTAAACAGCCAAAAACCTTGTATTTCAATCTTTTTAATTTTTAATTCTGCTATTCAGTAGTTGCACGGTAGCTACTCATACCACCACAGTGAATATGATGTACTAGAAACTCTAAATTCTAGAGTTTTTTGGATTGTGGCAATCTACAGAATGGGCAATACTCTCAATCAAGTGACTGCACGTTTAGAAGTAGATAATTGGGTGGCGATCGCCTTAGGCTGCATCACAGCAACCTTGAGTCTAGCGATGATGGTAGCATGGCATTTACATTCGCCATTGTTACATATGCTACCATTAGCAGCGCCAATGCGCTACAACATGGGTGTTGCATTTTTGCTCGACGGTTTGGTACTAGTAGCATTGGGACGGCGAAAGCAACGACTGACAGGTGTTCTCAGCACAATGGTCATCGTGATTCTGTTCCATCTGTTTCTCTGGCTAGCTTTAATCGCGTCATCATTTGCCACTATTCAATTTCGGATGGTAGCAGTTGAGATAATAGACGTAATATTGCTTGGCGTAAGTATGACCTTGGTTGTCTATTTTGCTGAAACCACTAATCGATATGCAAGCAAGGTAGACCAGAACAACCAACAACTGAAGCAGGAAATTATCAAACACCAGCAAGCAGAGGAGCAAATTCGCGAATTGCAAGCATTGACACAAGTAGAGGAGCAAATTCGCGAATTGCAAACATTGGCACTGGCAATTGCTGAGTCTCCAGATTTTGACTCCGCTTTAAAGATTGTCTTGAGTACGGTGTGTGAAACTCAAGGTTGGGACTATGGAGAAGCCTGGATTCCTTGCCAAAATCAAAACATTCTGAAGCTGAGTTCGACGAACAACAGCAGTGCCAAGAATGTCCTCAAGCAATTCAGACTCTCAAGCGAGGAGTTAACCTTTCCACTAGGCGTTGGTTTGCCTGGGCGGGTTTGGTTATCGCAGCAGCCAGAGTGGCTTGAAGATGTTTCGCAGACGCCAGAAGTCATGTTTCTGCGTCGTGACATCGCTGTAGAGTGCGGTATTAAAGCTGGACTGGGAATTCCCATAATTTCTCACCATCAGGTGCTAGCAGTGCTTGTATTTTTCAAATTTGAAGCAGCCCAAGAAGACAACAGACTGGTTGAGAGCCTTTTGGCAGTCGCAGCACAATTGAGTTTGGTGCTTCAACGTAGACGGGTAGAGGATGCACTCAGAGACAGTGAAGCTTGTTTCCAAGCGTTTATGAATCACAGTCCTGCCTTGGCTTTTATGAAGGACCAAGAGGGGCGCTTCATTTATATCAATGAGCAGCTAGAGCGGGTGTTTAATGTGAAACTAGCTGATTTCCGAGGTAAGACGGATTTTGATTTGGCGTCGTCCGAAGAAGCCGCAAGGCAGATTCGAGAAAACGACCAAGCTGTCCTGGCAACTGGTAAACCAGTAGAGTTAGTGGAAACATTTCCCACACCCGATGGCAGCCTCCATTACTGGTTGGTCTTAAAGTTTCCCTTCCAAGACGCCAGCGGATGTACGTATGTTGGTGGTGTTGCAATTGACATTACTGAACGCAAACGCATGGAACAGGAGCTTTTTGAACAAAAAGAGCTAGCCCAAGTGACGCTGCAATCCATCGGAGATGCAGTGCAATCCATAGGAGATGCAGTCTTGACAACGAATGCGCTTGGTCAGATTCAATCTCTGAATCCGGTAGCGGAAATTCTGACAGGCTGGAGCCAGCAGTCGGCGCAAGGTTTATCCCTTACAGAAGTCTTTAAGATTGTCAATGAAACGACACGTGAACCATTGGAAACCCCGGTAGAACTCGCCTTACGCGAAGGTCGTATTGTCGGTCTTGCCAACGATACTGTCCTAATTAGCCGCAACGGTGATGAGTTTGCTATTGAAGACTCTGCTGCACCAATTAGAGCTAGTAATGGTCAAATTATCGGTGCGGTAATGGTGTTTCACGATACAAGCAGTTGCCGTAGTCTGTCACATCAATTAACTTGGCAGGCGAGTCATGATGCCTTAACTGGACTGGTTAACCGACGGGAGTTTGAAAACCGCTTGGAACAAGCCTTAACCCTTGCTAGGTCACAAAACCAACAACATGCATTGTGTTATCTAGATTTAGATCAGTTCAAGATTGTCAATGATACTTGTGGTCATATTGTTGGTGATGAACTCTTGCGCCAAGTGACCGAACTATTTCAAAGTCAGGTGCGTACAAGTGATACCTTGGCACGTTTAGGTGGAGATGAATTTGGTATCCTGCTCTACCATTGCTCTTTAGAGCCAGCACTGCGGATTGCGAATAAACTGCGTGAAGGTGTCCAAGCATTTCGTTTTAGTTGCCAAGACAAAATTTTTAACATTGGTGTGAGTATCGGGTTGGTTGAGATCCATCCAGACAGTGAAAGTGTGACTAGCATTTTAAGTGCTGCTGACGCGGCTTGCTATGCTGCAAAAAATAATGGGCGTAATCGAGTGCATATCTATCAAGCTAATGATAGTGAACTAACGCAGCAGCACGGGGAGATGCAATGGGTGACGCGGATTACTCAAGCTCTGGAGGAGAATCGTTTCCGCCTTTATTACCAGCCCATTGTGCCTCTCACCCAAACTCACTTAAACGGCGAACATTACGAAGTTCTACTGCGCCTGATCGATGAAAGGGGTAACTTGGTGTCACCGATGGCGTTTATTCCAGCTGCTGAACGCTACAATCTCATGCAAGCGATCGACCGTTGGGTCATCAGCACACTCTTTAGCACCCAAGGAGAGCACTATCGAAAAGTTGGTTGTGATTGTTTGTATGCCATCAACCTTTCTGGTGCGAGTATCAACGATGAGCAGTTTGTGGAATTTTTGCATGAGCAGTTGGCATTATACCAGATACCGCCAGCATTAATCTGCTTTGAAATTACCGAAACTGTGGCGATCGCCAATCTAGGCAAAGCCGCTCAATTTATCCAAGCACTCAGGGATTTAGGCTGTCGCTTCGCCTTAGACGATTTTGGCAGTGGGATGTCCTCTTTTGTCTATCTCAAAAATCTGCCCATAGATTACCTAAAAATTGATGGCAGCTTCGTCAAGAATATTGTCGATCAACCGATTGATTTGGCAATGGTAGAAGCAATCAATCAAATTGGTCATGTCATGGGTATTCAAACTATTGCCGAGTTTGTCGAAAATCAGGACATCCTCGAAAAAATCACGCACCTTGGAGTTGATTATGCCCAAGGTTATGGAATTGCAAAACCTTCTCCGCTTACTTTTAACTGAAATTTTCACCGCACCCTCGAGGCATATAATTACAAATTAACAAGCAGAACCATTACAAACGAGGGAAAACTGGCAGTGCGAGAAACAGTAGAAAGCCAGATTGTCGCTGTTAGCGTCTACTCTGACCGCGCTTTAGTGACAAGACGGAGTGTGGTGTCCTTGACTGGACTTGAAAGGGAATTAGTCATTGCCTCATTGCCAGACACTATACAAACTGAGTCTGTACGGGTTAGCGGTAAAGGTAGGGTAGCGGTGCGCTTGCTGGGAGTTAGCATCGATCGCATCTTCTCCACCGAATTCGTTGCCGAACGACTTGCACAGTTGACGAGAAGAATCCAGCAGTTAGAAGCAGATTGGCGCTGTTTGCAAGCTCAAGTAGATGCTTTGGCATTGCAGTCGAGGTTTATCGAAGGCTTGCGTGAAAACACGCAAGAACCCTTTGCTCAGAGTCTGTCACGGAGAAATCTTAGTCTGAGTGAAACTTTGGATTTTCTGAACTTTTTAGGAAGCCAGTACACCGAGTATGCGATCGCTACAGGGGAGTGCAAAAGCCAACAACAGGAATTAGAAAAGCAGTTACAAGGACTCCGTCAGCAGTTGCAACAAATACAAACACCCCATCCTAAAGAAAGTTTCAGTTTGACTGTGGCGGTAGAACCTGCGGGTGCTGGGGAGTTTGAGCTAGAGGTATCCTACCTGGTATCCCTTGCTAGTTGGACTCCGCTGTATGATTTGCAACTAAACACTGATAACAATTGTCTGAGTCTCGGCTACCTGGCAGAAGTTACCCAAAGCACTGGCGAAGATTGGATTGGTGTAGCGATCGCCCTCTCTACCGCTAAACCAGGACTGAGAATCCCGCCAAAACTTCAACCTTGGTATATTGACGTACCACCACACCCACCAGAATACCATATGGCACGGACACGGGCAGCTATGCCATCAGCACCTCCTGGTAGTGTCCAGAGTTCAGATCAAGACACCGAACTATCAGAGGAAATTCACTTCACAGCTAAAACCGTTGTAGCAGAAGTATCCAAAGAAGGAAGTGTCGTTACCTTTAAACTGAGTAGCAACGGCAACATTCCTAGTGATGGCGCACCCCATAAAACGACAATTTTCCACGACGATTTTCCTTGTAGCTTTGAGTATGTAGCTATGCCGCGTTTGGTAAGCTTTGCTTATCTGCAAGCTAATGTTAAAAATAGCAGCAGTAGTGCAATGTTACCAGGGATCGCAAATATTTTTCGGGATAATATCTTTGTCGGTACAACACAATTAGATCGTATTGCACCAGGGGAAGAGTTCAATCTCAACTTAGGAATTGACGAAGGTTTGAAAATTGAGCGTGACTTAGTTGAACGTCAGGTAGATAAAAAACTCATTGGCAATCAACGCCGCACTACCTACGGTTATCGTTTGGTAATTACTAACTTGCTCAACCAAGAAGCTGATCTAAAATTAACCGAACAATTGCCAGTCAGCCGCAACGAGCAAATTAAGGTACGCTTTGTTCGCAGTAACCCGCAAATTCAACTAGGTGAAATGGGTATTTTGGAATGGACTTTAACTCTTCCACCAGATGCGAAACGAGAGATATATTATCAGTTCACAGTTGAACATCCACCAGAGTTAACAGTTGTTAGTTTAGATATCTAGCGATCCTAAATAGACATAGCAGTGAAAATGATTGTCCTGACGTAGCAGTGCTACGTCAGGACAAGGGTTTCAGACAACGAATAATTAAATTCGGTCGATGTCTAATGATTTGTAAACGCAGAGAAACCCGGTTTCTTAAAGAAACCGGGTTTCTGGGGCAACGGAAGTTCACAATTCAAATAGGATTGCTATATAGCAATTCTACTAGCGTCCAGACCCAAGCCGCTATGCGCCCGAGTATCAATATAAATGCGTAAATATGCAATGTTTTTTATCCTGTACATTATTTACGCGAAGCTGCGTAAAAATACACCAATGAACAATTGCCGCTATAGCGGTTTTCGTTTGGATGAAGTACAATGCCAGGAGGACTCAGCTGTGTTGAGCTTAAGTTGTCTATAGCGTGAATAACACCCGCAAGCGACAAATCGAATTTGGCGATTTCCAAACACCTGATAATTTAGCTCTCGATGTTTGCCAGCGACTTGCAGGGCTAGGGATTTGTACTGACATTGTGATCGAGCCAACATGTGGTATTGGATCATTTATTGTCGCAGCGTGTCAAACTTTCCCACAAGCAAAAGAAATCTATGGTTTTGAAATTAATAATAATTATTTAGATGTACTCCGTGCAAGGCTAACATACATAGAAAATGCTGAACTTGTGCGATTGCAACAGTCCGATTTTTTTGCAACTGATTGGCACAAGACGATAGCAAAATTAAATGGTTCTGTGCTAGTAATTGGTAATTTTCCATGGGTAACAAACGCAACACAAGGCATTATTGGCGGAAATAATTTACCAGAAAAAACGAATTTTCAAGCACATAATGGATTCGAGGCGATTAGCGGAAAAGCAAATTTTGATATTTCAGAATGGATGTTGTTAGAGGTTCTGCGCTGGTTTGAAGGACGGGCAGGGAATGTAGCGATGCTTATTAAGACTGCAGTTGCACGAAAAGTTTTGGCACATGCTGAACGGCAAGGAACAGCAGTTCGAGATGCTTTTATGATTAGCATTGATGCAAAAAAACAATTCGGCGCATCTGTCGAAGCGTGTTTGTTAGTGATGTGCCTTACAGGTGGCAATCAAAAACCTAATCATGATTATATTATCTTTGATGGTTTATGCGACCAGAAGGGGCGGCGTGTAGGCCATCGAGGAGGACTAGTAGTAGGAGATTTAGCTACTTTCAGTGAGTGTGCATTTCTGGTTGGACAAAGCCCACAAAAATGGCGTTCTGGTGTGAAACATGATGCATCGGCGGTAATGGAGTTCACTCATACAGCGCACGGCTTAGAAAATGGATTTGGGGAAGTTGTCAAAATTGAAAATGATTATCTCTTTCCTTTGCTCAAAGGTTCTGATATTGGCAGCAATAAAGGTTGGCGTAGCAAATATGTTCTTGTAACGCAACGTTATGTTGGTGAAGCAACTGCATCTATTCAAGATAATGCACCAAAGACTTGGAATTATCTGTTGCAGCATGCTGCCCAGCTTGATGCAAGGGGTAGCACCATTTATTTGAAGAATCCCCGGTTCTCAATATTTGGCGTGGGCGATTATGCGTTTCGGCCTTGGCGGATCGCTATTTGTGGGCTTTATAAAGCACTACGTTTCCGACTGGTAGAGCCAATGGACGGAAAGCCGGTGATGTTTGATGACACAGTTTATTATTTATCGTTTGATACAGAAGAAGCAGCAAGAGATACTTTGGAAAAATTAAATTCTAAAGCAGCGCTAAGCCTTTTATCATCATTGATATTCTGGGATGAGAAAAGACCTATCAAGACCAGCATTTTAAACGTGCTTGATTGGTCGCGCCTTGTGCAAGGTACACAAGCATAATTCAAGTCATACGAAATAGGAAAATTTAGCACCTGAATTTGATAGTAGTAGAGAGCCTAACAGCCAGAGCATGGCGAACGCGCTCGAGATCCCAACTACAAGCTTTTCGACTCTATTTTACAAAAGTTTACATAGTTTGTATTATTCTTGCCGACCTACTTAGGCAGTGATGGCGCACCCCCTTTATTTACTTCTCAGTCCCACGCTCAGAATTTATCCGGTTGTTGATAAAACTTTACATTTTCATTGCCCACTAAATGGTGGATTCAAGGGAACAAAATCATAGCCAGTTGGAGATTGACTACTAGGTTGAATCTGAACTAAGATGGCTTTGCCATTACGATCGCCCGATGGTAAAAATTCAATTTTGCCTGTTGCACCGTTTGCCCGAAAGCTGGAACTATGCAGCACTTTTTGCAGTCCATCGCGTGTGCTACTCTGCTGCAAAGAAGTCGCAAGGGCAACAGTCGCATCATAAGCCATCGCCGTTCGCCAATTCACAGCACCACCCCAAAGTTTCTCAGCATTTTGCCCAAAGGAATTACCTGGAATTGCCGTAGGATGCCAAGGTACAGCTAGTACCATACCGTTGACATCAGCTAGCCCAGCCTGTAGAGTTTGGTATGTGTACAGCGTGGGACTGGCAAATAGCGTCAACCGCCCCTTATTTGCCTGTGCTACCTCTAAAGCTTTGCTAATTCTGTCCACATGGGGAGCTAATAGCAAACCATCTGCACCACTCCTGATTGCTTGAGAAATCACTGCACTAGGATTGAAATCGGGGCTAGAAATATCGCAAACTGTGGAATTAATCTTGCCACCAGCAGCCAGTATCGCTTTACTAAACTCATCCTTGAACGACTGATTATCAATCGCTTTGGAATCAACACAAATGGCAATATTGGTTTTATTAGCCGTTTTGAAGGTGTAACGAGAGAGGCTATTTGTTAGCATCGTTACACTGGGAACAGTCCGGAAAATATAGCTGCCAATACCAGATAGGTTTTGGGCAAAACTGGTGGGAGAGATCATCACTAACCCGGACTGTTGATATATAGGTGCAGCGGAGATAGAAGCATCAGAAGAGTTATGTCCTACTACAGCTAGAATGCTGGAATCTTGAACAAATTGGGTGGCGACCTTTTGGGCTAAGGCTGGATCGTTATCATCTGATGCGATCGCCACCTGCAATAGCTTACCGTTAATGCCACGACTGCGATTCACCTCATCTTGAGCTTGCGCTACACCTCGCAGTATCTCTTGCGCTACATTCAAATTGCCACCGATAGGTACACTCACGGCAATTTTCAGTCTGGCGCTCTTTGCTACTAGGGCATTATTTAGGTAAATTAATGCTTCTGGATCGTTATGATTTGCTTGCAGCGATGCCCTGAACTTGGTGTAAGCAGTGGTAAAATCGCCTTTAGCTAAGGCTTGCACCCCTGCTTGTTTATCAGGGTTCGTATCAGCAGTCACTAAAATTTTGTCACCTAAACTGAATTGCTGTTGTTGAGGATCTGAAGGTAACTTTAACTCATCTAAAGTTTCTCCAGATGGGTGAGTTACAAACCAAAAACCAAAACCTAGCAAACCAGTGGTAAACAGCAGAGATAAAACAAGAAGCTTGGTTTCATTGTTTGAGCGCATAAGTTATCTGATAATTTCACAAGATTTTGGACTTAAAAGAAGTGTCGTTAAACACCCCGTTTATTTGCTTCTCAGTCCAACTCCCAAAACTTATCTTCTTATTTACAAACCTTTACATTTTCATTACTCACCTAATTGTAGATTCAAGGGGACAAAAGCAAGAAAATCGACACCAAAAACTATTGATTTTCTTGCTTTGGCTGATTAGCGAAACTAGTAGGATTTATATTAATTAAAGGCAGAGTACCATTGCCTCCCATAACTGTCGGAAAGTGCCCATCCCATTTTTCTATTGCTTGCTGTTGCAACAACGGTGGTGTCAAAGTCTGCCTTTGTAATCTTTGCGCCTCTGCTTGACCTTTAGCACGGTTGATTTCTGCTTGCGCTTCTTGAGTCGCTTTTTTAGCACTAAATTCTGCCTGTTTAGCCTCTTGTTCAGCTATTTGTTTGGCTTCAATAGCTTTGCTGAACTCTGGAGAAAACGCAAAATTAACTAGAGAAACATCATCAACTATCAAACCATAAGTAGCAAGACGTTTTTTAAGATTAGTATCAATTTCTTCTTTCAATTGCGTCCTGAGAGTGATAATTTCCTCGGCTGTCTTTTTAGAGGTTGCTGCCTTCAAAACCTCAGAAACTGCGGGAGTTATTATCCCTGTAATGATTTGTTGTTCATCACCTACTTGTTGAAAAACCTTATTTGCCCCTATCGGGTCTATATGCCAGTTAACAGCAAGTTCTGTAGTTATTTTCTGAAGGTCTTTGGAAGCAGCGTCAGATTGGAAAGTGTTTTGTTGAACACGAACACTAAGTCTTTTAACTGACGTAACAATTGGCAATATAGGGTGGATGCCTTCATCTAAAACCTGATTCTGCACTTTACCAAATTTCATAATCACACCCCTTTCTCCTGCATTGACAATGGCGAAGGGACGGAAAATAATAGCCAAAAGTAATAAAAAAATTACTCCAGAAAAGTAAAAAATAAACGGAAAATTATTCGTGGTGTTTCTACTGGTGTACTGCATATACAAGTATTTGAGAATTCAGAAGATTTTGGACTGAAAAGAAGTGCCTTAAACACCCCCTTTATTTACTTCTCAGTCCAACTCCCAGAAATTATCTTGTTATTTACAAACTTTTACATTTTCATTGCTCACCTGATTACTGGTATTTAGACTAAGCAACAAGAAACGACCCAGCAATGCTGAGTTGAGAAGAAACAAGCTTCAGGGAAAAAAATCGACAATCTTAAGCAGATTCTGGTTGTTCTTTACCAAAGAAGAATTCAGGAGTCAGGAGCCAGAATTCAGTTGAAGGTTAAGCGACTGGTGGATGAATCGTGGTAAGACTGCCGGACACAACTTCCGTGGAGACAAAGAAACAAAATTCTTTATTGAAACCCCCTACCTTCGCATGGGGTTATTCTGACTCCTGACTCCTGACTTCTGTCTCCTTTTCATGAGATTTAGTAGTAGTTTTTTTGACTATGGGATAGCACCTCCCGCGTTGACGTGGTTGTCCAGTTTTCCAGCCTGGGGACTTTCCACGAGGTTTAGGCGAACGGGTAGGAGTACCAATCACCGCGAAAATGCTCCCCATCGCTCTTCTCCGGTTTCGTATAACGATTTCATAGAGTATAAATTGCCCCGCCGTGCTTCCTCTTTGTTAGAAGAATGAACTGCGAATATACGGTTGACAAAAGATGGGATTAAGCATATAAATCCAATTTCGTTTCAGAAGGCAGAAGGCAGAGGGCATTCGTCAGAAGGGAACCCACGCTTAAAAACGTGGGATTGAAATAAGGACGCCGTATTTCTTGCGCTACGCGTCTCGAAATACATTTTTATTATTTTGGTGGGCTTTAAACCCACCCCTGAAGGATTTTTAGACAATTCACCTTCTGCCCTCTGCCTTCGTACTTCTGCCTTTCTTTTGTAATGCCAACTTATGACCCATTGTTGGGAAAACACCTAAGGTTAATATTGTTGAGAAAACGCCTAAGATTGGTGAGGACGCTCAAAACCACGAGAGATTAATACTTTCAGCCCTGTCCTACACAAAAATGCTTTAAATTCTGATTGGCTCGGTAAGCAAAGTATTGATGGGAAGAAATTGAGCAAGGATAAGTGGGTTCCTCTTGTCCTTGAATTGGTAGCTGAATCACTTGCCAAATGGGTAGAAGAGGGTAAAAGTTTTAAGCTGGACTAAACACCACTGATACTCACGCTCAAATAAGGGTGAAAGTAGCAGCCCTGTTATGAGCCGTCACGTATCTCCTAAAATCTTACACCGTAAGGTTTACAGAAATAAAATTGCAGTACATAGAAGTCAGATTTTGAGCTAAAAATATTTTTTCTGGAAGTCTTACACAGTAATAGTTTCAACCCCACGTGGCGTTTCGTATCAGCGAGTCTCTACTTTTTTCCCAATAAGCAATACGGAAAAAACTGTAGAATATTAACACCCCACCATTTTATTGCATTAAGCTATTATACTGCAATAGAAAACTACAACAGGAAGATTCAAATGTTGAATAAACATTTTCCATCTGTCATTCTAGCCGCATTTACTGTAACAAGCACCATTATGGTTACTGGATCTTCTTCATATGGGCAATCACATGGACAAAATTGTCAGCATTACCCAGCCGGACAATGCCCAAGTATCGATCCACGCGGAAACATCCTACACCCACCTCCAGGGCCGGGAAGAAACGAAATGCCGGGACAAAATCAAGAACAGCGTCCAATTGATATTCCGCGTCCAAATGATTTTCAGCGTCCAATTGATATTCCGCGTCCAAATGATTTGCGTCCAATTGATATTCCGCGACCCGTGGTGCCATAGCGGGGGGTATTAGTATTATCGGAACAGAAAACCGGGTTTTAAGGTAAAGATCCATTATAAATCCCAACTTTTAACCGAAAGTTGGTTATTTGATAGATTTCTGGCTGCCCTGGCGGTAACGCTAACCCTTGTTCCGTCGAGTTTCGCTGTATGCCAGCACGCTCATATCTTGCCCGATGCCCAATCATCTTTAGTTGGCAAAATGGAAAAAAGTTCGCCTGCTGTCAAGAGACGCTTGTCAGAGAATCAACGTAGATATGAGGATGTACGCTCGCGGGAATACTTGTTACCAATAGATGTGGATGCGATGATGAAAGCCATCAAAAAGTATGGCGGCAGGCACGCGCATCGTAATGCAACACTGGTTCGGCGACCGGATTTTGTCTGGGTGACATTAATCAATCCCAGTTGGAAAGGAGCTTTCCAAGATTGTTTCGGTTGATTTGTTTCTTTGAAGAGAAATTGCTTAATCCCATCTCCTGTCAACCGTATATTCATGCTTTGTGGTGTAGCACAAATTTTTCAATAATGGCTAAAAGCTAGACACAGCACTATTTTTCAGGTCATCAAGCATGATTTTACAAGGATCTCGGCTCAATACCTATTAGCCCCCCCGCCGTGTTTCTTTCTTCTAAAAAGGGAAACACGGCGGAGGATGGATGTTCTTGAAAGTAGCGATTCTGAAATTATACCGTGACTTTCTTGATTGACAGAATAAGCGTCATAGGCTGTGTGGGTGAAGGAGAAAACCCGTAATGTTCATAGAATTCCCTGGCTTCTTCCGATATGGCATGTACTACTATTCCACGGATGCCTAGTATTTCTGCCGCTTGCACTGTACGAAGCACCGCATCTTGCAGTAATGCCGCGCCTAATCCTTGACCCTTCCATGCGGTATCTACTCCAAGCCTTCCAAGAATGGCTACGGGTATGGGGTCTGGCATATTCCGTCTTATAGGCGATGGCGCGTCCTTGAGTGCCAATGCGCCAGAGGAAAGGCAATAGTAGGCAATCACTTTCTGCCCATCCGTTACAACATAAGTGCGTGATGCGTTGTTCTTTTGATTGGCAATTGCGCGGCGTTTTAACCAGTCATTCAGACTGGCAATTCCGCAATCAAAGTCATCCAGTAGATGAGCATCAGCAAGAGGGACAGGGGCTTGAAGGGTCATCTATTCCCAAGGCTTCTTAACATTCATCAAGCGTTCAAACCCTTCATTATGGGGTGGAACATCCAGAATATTGAGAAAATGCTGATAGGTTTCCTCATCCACCCGCAGGAAGGTCTGGTCAAGTAGCGTATCCTCCGCCGCTCGCCGTGCGGCATCAATTATAAAATCTGAACGTGATTTGCTTTGCGCTTTTGCTGCCCGGTCAATAAGCATCCGCACATCCTCACGGATACGCAGATTGACGGCGCGAGCAGGAATATCAGGACTGCTATGGGGCTGCATAATCTTCTCCTTAAGTCTTGTATCCTAGCACAGGACTGCCAGATACACAATGTGTATCTGTATTATAATAGTACCTATTCTCAAAAACACAGGTTTTTGAGAATGCCTGCATTACGCGTGAATTGATTTCGTTGTACGAATTATAGTCGAGTATTACTGGAATCCCAGTAATAAGTGATAATACTCAGCCATCTGTTCAAAACCTGCCTATCCTTCCAAGTTTGGTGGACTGCTGCCACCGTTGCGGTCACGCAAGTATTCCCAGATTTGGCGTATCTGCCTGTTGAACTCTTGACGGTCAACGGCTGCTTGCTGGCGGTCTGCTGCTGCTTGCGTTCTATCCTGCTCTGCTTGTATCGCTAGCAGGTCAACCCGGTTGGTTACAGCAGTGACAGTTTCTGTGAATTGCTGGATGTTAGCAACTAGGACATCAATTGTTGCGCTCTGGGCGCTGACGTTTTGATTGGTCTGTTGAACGCTGGCGCTCATTGCAGCAATGGCGTCATTCTGGGCTAGCACTGTTTCACCAACATTGGCAAACAAAGTTTCTAGGCGGCTGAGTCGTTCTTCAATGCTTGGTGGTTGTGCTGCGTTGGTCATTTGTCCTCCGGGTATTCTTTTTCAATCGCTCTTCTTTTTAGATAACGGTTGTGGTGGCTTTGGTAGCTCACCCTCAGTTTGTTTTGCTTGTACTGCATCCAAAACTATTGAAGCTGCCTGTACATTGCTCCCTTTTTGACCTTAGTGTAGCAAATTATCAAACTTAGACAGGACAAAGGTTTTTAGACCATCTTCCAGGAAATTACACGGATCTCGGCTCAATGCCATTATGGATTCAAAGGAACAAAATCATAGCCAGTTCGAGATTGACTACTAGGCTGAATCTGAACTAAGATGGCATTACCGTTACGATCGCCTGATGGTAAAAATTCAATTTTGCCTGTTGCACCGTTTGCCAAAAAGCTGGAACTATGCAGCACATTTTGCAATTCGGATCGTGTGCTATTATGCTGCAATCCAGTGACAATAGCAACAGTTGCATCATAAGCCATTGCCGTTCGCCAGTTCACCGAACCACGCCACAGTTTTTGCGCATTTGGTACAAACAGATTGCCGGGAATTGTTGTCGGATGCCAAGGTACAGCTAGTACCATGCCATTAACATCTGCTTGCCCTACCTGTAAAGTTTGGTATGTACATAACGTCGAACTGCCAAATAGCGCTAACCGCCCTTTATTTGCTTGTGCTAAATCTAAAGCTTTGTTAATTCTATCTATAAAGGGAGCTAACACCAAACCATCTGCACCATTACTAATCGCATCAGAAATCACTTGATTGGCATTGAAATCGGGAGCAGAAAAATCACAATTTGTCTTGACAAAATTACCGCCATCAATGTAAAATGCCGATTGAAACTCATCCCTAAACGACTGATTATCTATAGACTTTTCATCCACACAAATTGCTAATTTTCTTTTATTGGCAGTTTTAATAGCGTAGCGGGACAGAGTATCGGCGACAAAACGAATACTGGGGGTAGTGCGAAATATATATTTACCTATTCCAGATAGTTTTGCAGAAAAGCTGGTAGGTGAAATCATAACTAATTTGCCTCTTTCATATACTGGCGCAGCAGCGACAGCAGCATTACTGGCATTATGACCAACCACTGCCAGAATTTGCTGATCTTCTACAAATTTAGAGGCAATTTCTTGAGCAATATTAGGTTCGTTTTCATCGGAGGCGATCGCCACTTGTAAAAGCTTGCCTTTAATGCCACCCAAGCGATTAATTTCATCTTGAGCCTGCGCCACCCCACGAAGCATTTCTTCTGCGACATTCAAGTTACTATTAATCGGAACGACCGCTCCAATTTTTAAGTATTGTCCTGATTTTGCGGCTAGAGAATTGTTCAGGTAAATCAACGTTTCAGGATCGTTGGGATTTACTTTTAGCGAATTTTGGAAGTTAGTAATAGCTGTGGCGAAATCAGAACGAGCGAAGGCTTGTACGCCTGCTGTTTTTAGTGCATTACTGTGGGCGGAAATTAAACTTGTTTGTCCCAAACTTAGAGTCGGAGCAAGTGGGACAAATTGGCAATTATTCAGGGTGTTTGGATCGCATTGCACTTTGATCGGCACAGCATTACCACCGCGATCGCCTGACGGCAAAAACTGGATCTTTCCCGTTGCACCATTCATTGAGAAGGAACCAGAAAGTGTCTGTTGCAATCCCATTCGCGTATCGTTCTTCTTCAGTCCCGCCACAATCACCTTAGTAGCATCGTAAGCCGTCGCCGTCCGCCAACTTACCTGGTTCACATCACCCCACTGTTTGATGGCTTTTTGGGTAAAGTCTTTATCAGCGGAGGCGGAGGCGTGCCAAGGCACAGCAAGTATCATGCCGTTGACTGCTGCTTTACCTTTTTCGAGGGTTTTCGAGGTTTGCAAGCTAGGGTTTCCCAACAGAGTTAACTTGCCGTGATTAGCTTTGGCAAGGGCGATCGCATTGTCAATTCTATCTACATGAGGATTAAGTAGCAGGCTATCTGCATGGCGATTGATAGCCTGATTAATCATAGCCTCAGGCTGAATAGCATTTGCCAGGTCACAGTTAATATCAATAAGCTTGCCCCCATTTCGTGCAACCGCAGCAGTAAAATCCAGCAATTCTCATTATGAGAATAATTATCATTACGATTCGGAACTATGCAAAATT
>CAXTSI010000046.1:0-28465 GCA_964246695.1 uncultured bacterium | reverse complement strand
TTTTAACTGATTATGAACTAATAGTAGATAGCTCGGAGCAGCCTAGAGAGCGACCTGGAGAGTATAAAGAGCGAAGTCTGCCGGGGTCAGCAACCCCCGGCGAGCTTCTAGCAAAAGTATTACTCTAACAACAAAAAAAACCATACCTTTAAAAATCAAATTACTGTTTTACCATCTGGTAAAGATATTGTTGATGTAATCGCAGGAAAACCAGGACCAAAAAGTGACATCAATATGTTCCGTCTCGGTCAGAAGGGATTTAATCCTAACCAAAAGTTTAAAGGAGATAAAGCATATGTTGGAGAGCCATCAATTAAAATTCCTACGAAAAAGCCGAAAAAAGGAGAATTAACTCCATCACAAAAATCTAAAAATAAAGAACTGGCTTCAGAAAGAATATTTGTCGAACATTTGATTCGTATAGTCAAAATCTTTAGAGTAGCTTCAGAAAGATTTCGATTAAATCCAAAGAAATACGAAAAAGTAATTATGACGATATGTGGACTTGTAAGATTTCGGATAGGAACATTAGTTTTACCATTGTAAAATAGCGCGAGTTAGCCATAGCTAAAGTTAGCGTAAACAAATACTTAGTTTTACTTAATTATCAACAGTAATGGTTTCAAACCCTGATTCCTACGTTGAGACTGGCTGAAGTTTACAATTGGCGTAGACGCGGAGCGGCTTGTCGCAGACATCGCCTGTTTAAATCCAGTCATAGTCAGGTGTTCGGATTTTTCGGAGATGTCTATTGATGCCAGAGGTTTTCCCAAATCCCTGGATGAGAATCATATTAAGCTCTCTTTGATTCCTACCAATGCAGCATATAAAAGGCGAATTTGAGACTTATATCCAAGCTGGTTCAAAATTGCCTCATCCTCTCAAAAAATCTCAAGATTTTTATACGATAGCCGGGAAAATCAATGAAGAAAAAGAAGCTGCTCAAATAGAAAGTGCCACTCGAAAATCAAGAGAGTTTTCATTTTTTCCACCAGAAAGCTTTGCTGAAATAGGATATGGAATTAGCTTTTTTCCTGAATAGGAAGATTCTACATTTTCACTTCCTTGCGCATTGGTGTAGCAATACGGTTCGGATAAGATAATTAACCTACCTAAAATCTTTGTCCAGACGCGAAATTTCGCGTCTGCACTCCACCACAATAATAAATAGAAGATGCGTATTCTGATTTATTCTTACAACTATCATCCAGAGCCAATTGGAATAGCTCCTTTAATGACAGAACTAGCAGAAGGACTGGTGGAGCGAGGTCATCAAGTGCGGGTAATTACGGGTATGCCCAACTATCCACAACGGGAAATATACCCTGGGTATCGCGGTAAGTGCTTCATCACAGAACTTCATAATGGCGTTACCATCCAACGCAGCTACCTGCGCATCAAGTCCCAACCCAACCTTGTGGATCGACTGCTGTTGGAGTTGAGCTTTGTAGCTACAAGCTTACCGCAAGCCTTTAACGGTTGGCAACCCGATGTAATTCTCCTCACAGTTCCGCCATTACTAATATCCCTACCTGCAACTTTATTAGCTCAGTTATATAACTGCCCAGTAGTGCTGAATCTCCAAGATATATTACCAGAAGCTGCTGTAAGTGTCGGGTTAATTAAAAATAAATTAATTATCCGCGTTTTTGAAGCGTTAGAGAAATTTGCATACAAGAGCGTACACACCATCAGTGCGATCGCCGATGGGTTCGTTGAAAATTTGGTTTCTAAGGGAGTACCCCCACAGAAAATTGTCTGCATTCCAAATTGGGTGAACGTCAACTTCATCCGCCCCTTACCCAAGGAAAATAACGCTTGGAGATGTGCTAATCAACTAGATGACAAATTTGTGGTGCTGTACTCAGGCAATATTGCTTTAACGCAAGGTTTAGAGACAGTAGTAGAGGCAGCAGCCAAGCTACGTAATATAGGAGAAATAGTCTTTGCGATCGCAGGTGAATCACAAGCGCTCTCTACCTTACAAAAACATTGTATCAGTTGTAGAGCTACTAACGTTTTGCTGTTGCCATTGCAACCTAGAGAACAACTACCCCAGATGCTGGCAGGAGCTGATGTGGGTTTGGTTGTGCAAAAGCGCAATGTAATGAACTTCAATATGCCCTCAAAAATACCACTACTGTTGGCAAGTGGTCGCCCGATTGTCGCTTCAGTTCCGAATGGTGGTACTGCAGCGCGTGCTGTACGCAAAAGTGGCGGTGGCATAGTTGTTGCACCAGAATCACCCGCAGATCTTGCCTCTGTGGTGCTAAATTTATACAACAATCCAGATCTAGTAGCTAAGCTTGGTCAAAAGGGTAGACAGCATGCTGTGGATCGCTATTCATTTGAAGGAGCGATCGCGACTTATGAGGCGTTATTCACTTCTGTTATCACTAGCCGCGCATCAACTTTGGATGTCTTGCCAAAAATCAGTTCTTAAAAATCAGAGAGACTACACCCCAAGCTTGGCGCAACGCGCAGCGCACTCAAAGTTGCAAAAATTAGAATAAAGAAATGTGATTGTATCCGAAAAATTTGTGATTGTGTCTCTATTTAGAAGTTGTTAGTATAGTAATATCTGAAACACCAATGTAGCGATAGCAAGAGATTAAAAGCTACAGTTTCCCAGCTATTACAGTCAAGGTGCAGTAATCAAGAACGGGGATGTCTCAATATATCTCTACAGCGAATGCCAAAGAATAAGCTTGCTATGAACTACTTGAGTAAGTTATATCTTGCACCACATTGTTGTGAAAATCAGAGCAACAAAAAGCTGATGCCGATCGTAGGTGGACACTGCCCACCTACCCCTAAGGAGGAGAAGGTGCAAGATGTCAGGTAAGCTACTTAGGCATTTAATGCTTTTGCTATTGGTGGATAAAGATTGTAATAACACCATTTAAAGAGGTATTAAACATGACTCAACAAGCAACAACTCGTCACGAATTAGAAGCAAAAATCATAGCCAAAGCTTGGCAAGATGAGGCGTTTAAGCAAGAACTAATCAATAACCCCAAGGCAGCAATTATCCGGGAAATGGGGCTGGTAGAAATGCCTGATAACCTGGATTTCCGGGTATTAGAAGAAAACGCTAATACCTTCTACCTGGTGTTGCCTATGAAGCCAGAGATTACTGAAATCGGGGGCGAACTGTCTTCAGAGGAACTAGAAGCGGTAGCGGGCGGCACTTGGACTGTAACTATTCCTCTTACTGTTTCAGCTATCAAGACACTAATTGGAGGAATTCAGAAATGCCTAAGTTAGGTAGTAAAGTAACTCTCCTTTGAGCGAAAAAAATGTGATTCTGCTCAAAAGATAGTGCATTGTTATTACCTTTAACCCAGCAGAAAATACAAATATCCACTGCATCGTTAAATCATAACAAAAGCAGTGTATCAACTACTTTACTTCAATTCAATA
This sequence comes from uncultured bacterium, assembly GCA_964246695.1. Taxonomy (GTDB): domain Bacteria; phylum Cyanobacteriota; class Cyanobacteriia; order Cyanobacteriales; family Nostocaceae; genus Stigonema. The sequence continues at coordinate 25,042 of CAXTSI010000046.1, read as the reverse complement.
ACAATCAAAGAAGAGGTTTTCACCATGACTGAACAAGCAATTACTCGTCACGACTTGGAAGCAAAAATTATAGCCAAAGCTTGGCAAGATGAGGCGTTTAAGCAAGAACTAATCAATAACCCCAAGGCAACAATTAGTCGGGAAATGGGGCTAGTAGAGGTTTCTCAAAACCTTGAGTTCCGAGTAGTAGAAGAAAATGCCGATACCTTCTATTTGGTGCTGCCTATGAAGCCCAATATTGCAGTTGCCGGGCACGAACTGTCTGAAGATCAACTGGAAGCCGTGGCTGGTGGTGGCATACCCACCTTTGGAAATATTTGCCAACAGACTTTCAACTCTCTTGTGAAGACACTTGAGGGAGGAATTCAAAAGTGTATTGGCTAAGGAAACTTCCTTGGCATTGAGCAATCACATAAATTGCTCATTATTAACAAAGGCTGACCCAAAGATTATCTCTGCATACTCTTTTGGGTCGGCTTTATCTAAAGGAAAAGCTTCCTGCACCAAGGGGAGTTCAAGTCCTTTGATTTTTGCTCTAAGCCATTACAATTTCGTGCTGATGTAGAGCATGGCATTTGTGCAAATCTTAGCATTAAGGCAGCCTTGAGATGGAAGTTCGAGAGCAAGATTTAATCAAAATCGTTGAGCAGGCTAGTACAATTGCTGAGCGGTTGAGCGATCGCTTCATCCCTGATGCAGTAGAAGCAAATTATCAACCGATCAACTCTCGGATTGAGAAATGGTCTCAAGTTGTTGGTCAAGGGAATCAGGAAAAATTTGCTAAACGCCTTGCTTGGGATAAGCTGGATGTAGACAAAGTTCGTCAGGTACTGGGCAATGTTTGCCTTGCTGATGGGCAAAAACTCCCCTCTTTTGCACAAACTTTGGGGGAAGTACTGCGAGTAGACTTGGAAACAGGGAATACAGCTACTTACCGCTGTCTCAAAGCTGAAGAGCCAATTCCCTTTGAAGAAATTTTTTTGCCCTTCGTTCAGGTGGCGCGGCAGAAACTTATTGCCCAGATTGGTGCTAGTTATCAACTGCTGTCAGAAACGGCACACATACGTCTGGAGCGCATATTGTTATGGCGATTAGCTTCTCTTTGCGCCCAAACACTACAGTTAGAGTTTTTAACGTTTCGATCGCTAAAGCAATCCTCCTTAATCCGCTTGCTTGAACAACTGCGAGGCGACCATTCTAATCAGCAGTACCAAGACTTTATCAAGAGTCTAACAACAGGAGAACTACTGTCCTTTTTCCAAAAGTACAGCGTCTTAGCTCGCCTAGTGGCTACGGCAATGGATTTTTGGGTGGAAGCAACGGCAGAATTTTTCCAGCGATTAGCATCAGACTTGCCAATCATTCAGCAAACGTTCTCAGAGGCTACTGGTGAGGTCGTCGCTGTCGAGCCTTTTCTCTCTGACCCTCACAACCGGGGGCGTTCCGTGATTGCCCTCACCTTTGCTTCTGCTCTAAAACTGATTTACAAGCCTAAGGATTTAGGCTTGGAAGCAGCTTATTTTCAACTCCTATCTTGGTGCAATCAGCAGTTCGTTTTGCTACCGTTCCGATTACTCAAAGTTATTAACCGCAATACTCATGGCTGGGTGGAGTATGTGGAGCATTTGCCCTGTGAAGATGAAGCAGCAGTGCAACGCTACTACCTGCGTGCGGGGATGCTGTTGTGTCTCCTCTACGTTCTAGGAGGGACTGACTGCCATCAGGAAAATCTAATTGCCAGTGGAGAACACCCAGTGCTGGTAGACATGGAAACTCTCTTACATCCCCATGCCTGCGAAGTTGCTCAAAAAAAAGAGGAACAGGGGGCGCAATCGCTAGCAAGTCAGCAATTCGGTGACTCTGTGCTGCGGACTGGACTACTACCGAGATGGGAATTTGGGGCAGATAGACGGGATGCCCACGACATCAGCGGTTTGGGAGGAGTTGGCGAACAGGAGATTCCTGTTCAGATACCAACGTGGCAGCACGTCAACACTGATAATATGACACTGGAGTATGAGTCGGGCACATTGCCAATTCAAGCTAATGCACCTTTGTTAAATGGCATAAGCCTATCACCAAATGACTATGTTGACGAAATTGTAGATGGTTTCCAAAAGATGTATCAGTTTCTAGAAGAACGGCGAGAAGCTCTTTTGGCAACTGATAGTCCTCTCACAGCTTTAGCCCATCAGCGAGTAAGGTTTGTGTTTCGAGCTACCGAAGTCTATGGTCATATCCTGGGTAAAGCCCTGCACCCCAAATTCCTGCAGAATGGTGCAGACCGCAGTATTGAACTTGACCTACTAAGTCGGGCGTTCCTGGCAACCGATACAAAATCTCCCTTCTTTTCACTGCTCTTCGCGGAATTACAACCACTGGAACAACTGGATATTCCGTATTTCGCTGCTGACTCAAGCAGTGATGCTCTCCGTGTCAACCCTGACTTGATAATTGAGAAATGTTTCAAAGAACCTAGCTATGTTCGGATGATTTCTCATCTACAGCAGCTTAATGATGCAGATTTAGCCCAACAAATTGCCATTATTCGGGGTTCTTTGTACTCCCAGGTCGGTCGTAAAGTAGGCAGTGCTGTACCTGCGGCGCTTGCCGATCCTAGTGTAGATCTGAATGCAACTGCTCCCTTGACACCATCTGTGCTGGTGCAGCAAGCCGTGGAAATTGCCCAAGAACTGCAACATCGGGCAATTTACGCAACCGATGGTAGTGCTACCTGGATTGGCATGGGTTACATTCCTGAAGCGAGGCGCTATCAACTCCAACCGTTGGACTATGACTTGTATGATGGTGTTTGCGGTGTTGCTGTATTTCTAGCAGCGTTGGCAAAAATTACTGGTGACAGGGAATTTAGAGACTTAGCACTTTCGACCTTGCAATCCCTGAGAAAAACTTTGCAGAACACAGACCCAAGATTTCAGCCCAAAATTACCAAGCTTCTCGGTAACGGTGGATATGCTGGAGTAGGGTCTATTGTTTATACCTTGGTGCGGGTCAGTCAATTTCTAGGCGAACCGGATCTGGTAAAGCTTGCAAGGCTTGCAGCCTCCCTAATCAATAAAGAAAGCATTGTGAGCGATCGCCATTTTGACTTAGTAGCTGGGGCTGCGGGGGCAATACTAGGGTTACTTACTTTGCATGAAGTCATCGCAGATCCAGCCGTTTTAGATCAAGCAATTGCCTGTGGTTATCACCTGCTAGATAATCGGACTGCGAGCAATTCTGGTTCTAGAGCTTGGGCAGTTTTAGAAGGCAAGTTACTAACTGGATTTTCTCATGGTGCAGCGGGTATTGCCTATGCTTTGCTGCGATTGTACAAAACCACGCAAGAGTCGGCTTTTCTCCTAGCGGCACAAGAAGCCATTGCCTACGAATGCAGTGTCTTTTCACCCACTGCTGGCAATTGGCCAGACTTGCAGTTGGTTGCACTGAACCAGGGTCAGCCTCCTTTTATGACCAGTTGGTGTAGTGGCGCTCCTGGCGTAGGTCTAGCCCGTTTAGGGGGTCTGACAATTTTGGATACTGCCCAAATCCGGCAAGAGATTGCAGTAGCCTTAAACACGACCCAACAGTTTGGTTTACAGAATCTCGACCACTTATGCTGTGGTAACTTTGGCAGGATGGAGGTACTGTTGGTAGCTGCCCAAAAACTCTCGCGTTCAGAATTGCAAGAAACTGCCCAAAAACAGGCGGCACTGGTTGTGGCTAGAGTCAAACACACGGGTAATTTTTATCTTTTTCCCGAGCTTCCCAGAGATGTTTACAACCCCGGTTTCTTTCAAGGCACTGCAGGAATTGGCTATGAACTACTGAGGCTGGCGTATCCAGACTCACTGCCTTCGGTGTTGCTGTGGGAGTGAGAATTGGCTGCGATCTAAAAAAAACGTGGATGCAACTCACAGTCTGGGAGCAAGTGAAAAGGAAAAGCAGGTAACAAAGAATGAATAGACTTAACTGGAAGTTGTGGCAGCGGTTTTGGGCGATCGCCAGACTTTACTGGTTTTCCGAAGAGAAACGAGGAGCTATAGGTCTTTTGGGGCTGCTGCTGTTGTTTTTGCTCCTGTTTAATGGTATGACTGTGGTCTTGAACTATATAAACCGAGACTTAATTACCGCACTCACAAATAAGGATGCATCAAAGTTCTTTCGCATGGCACTGCTCTTCTTTGGTGTACTTGTCTTAGCAGCGCCTGTAAATGCTTTATACAAGTACATGGAAAGAAAGCTAGAACTATACTGGCGACGGTGGCTAACGAATCATTTTCTGGATAAATATTTCCAAAACCGGGCTTTTTATCAAATCAATTCCAACACCAACCTTGACAACCCCGATCAGCGGATATCTGAAGATATCAGGACGTTTATCGAAACTACCCTTAATGTAGCGTCAACCCTTTGCTTTTCAATAATTCAGATAATTTCTTTTACTGGAATTCTCTGGTCTATTTCTATCCCACTTGTCATTGTTGTATTTGTTTATGCTGTCTTTGGCACAGTCCTAACCGTTTTACTCGGCAAAAGATTGATTGGACTGAACTTTAATCAGTTGAAACGAGAAGCTGACTTTCGCTTTAGTTTAGTTCATATTCGCGAACATGCTGAATCTATAGCTTTTTATCAGGGAGAAAACCAGGAGTCGGGCGAGGTTAAACGTCGATTTAGTGAGGCAATCAAAAACTTCAATTCCCTCATTAGGTGGCAACGTAATTTAGCTTTTTTTACAAATGGATATTAGTTGTTGATACAACTCTTACCTTACTTGGTGATGGCTCCTTTATTCTTTGCAGGTAAGATTCAGTTTGGAGTGGTTACCCAAGCAGGTCAGGCTTTCAGTAGTGTTTTGGATGCAACTTCTGTGATTGTAAATCAGTTTGAGTCCCTGAGTGCTTTTGCGGCTGTGATTGAGCGCTTGGGAACATTTACTGAGGTATTGGAAGCGCCTACAATTGCACGTCAACGGGGTGGGAAGGCGCAAACTGTAATTGATGTTGTGGAAGATTCCCGTTTAGCACTTAAACATGTCACATTGTTGACCCCTAACTATCAAACAACACTGGTCAAGGATCTCTCAGTCGCAGTCCAACCCGGTGAAGGGCTGCTAATTGTAGGGCAGAGTGGCTGTGGCAAGAGCTCGCTCCTCCGGGCGATCGCAGGCTTGTGGAATGCGGGCACGGGCTGCATTGTTCGACCAGAACTCGAACAGATGCTATTTTTACCCCAGCGACCTTACATGATTTTAGGTTCCCTGCGTAGCCAATTGTTATATCCCCACAATAGTAGTGAGATTGCGGAACTAGAACTATACCGGGTGTTGCGACAGGTGAACCTTGCTAGCCTGACGAATAGAGTTGGTGGTTTCGATGCCCAGTTAGATTGGGCAAGTGTTTTGTCTTTGGGCGAACAACAGCGTCTCGCCTTCGCCCGCCTGCTGTTGAGCCAACCCCGCTACGCTATTTTAGATGAAGCGACAAGCGCTTTAGATATTCAAAACGAGGAGCGTCTCTATCAGCAGCTGCATACAACTGCCACGACATTCATCAGTGTGGGTCATCGCGCTAGCTTAGTGCAGTATCACCAGTATGTCTTAGCTCTGGCTGGAGATTCAAGTTGGCAAATATCATCCGTTCAAAGCTACATGTCCAGTGCTACTTTAATGGACTAACGGACATAATATCACACCGATGAACTAAGCCAATACATGACGATCCTCGGCTGATAAAATCATCTAAAAATAAGAGACACCTGAACAAAAAATAATACATTGGTAAGTGTTTTATCTGTTTGTACAGTTGTATTAACCAACGAATAGAGCAGTTTAAAAACAAAAAATACGCTCTATTAAATTAATAAAATTATAGTTGGAGATTGAAAAATGTCAAAGCAAAATGTTTTGGATTTTTTCAAGATAATCGAAAATGACTCAATCTTAAAACAGAAACTCAAGGCAGTAGCTAACAAAGAAGATTTGTTGAAGCTTGCCCAAGAATTAGGTTACAACTTTACTGCTGAAGATATAAACGCTGTCGTTGAAAAAGCCGAGTCAGATGAATTGAACGAAGAAGAATTGTCAGCAATTGCAGGGGGCGGAATAATACGGGATGCTTGGCATGACCTCAAAAAAACTGCTCATCATATTTGGAATGCACTTTGGTAACTAATAATGAAGCGCTTACATCGGTTACTTTACCCTCCTGCCTGGTCGATCGCTGTCAAACTTTCGGCAGCATTGCTGGTGGCGGCGATCGCACCGATGAGCTTCACCGCCTACTACAACCTGCGACAGAGTTTAGAAAGTGTGGAGGCAAGCGAATACCGCAAATTAGAGCTGATAGCGACCAGTACCGCTAGTCGCCTTGACCAACTGATTATCGATATCCAGCGCATTTTGGTTCAAGCTAGCAGCGATCGCAATGTGGTGGCTTTCCTCGCTTCTACCACACCAGCACAACGAGATGCCTTCCGCCGTTCTAGCCAACTGACATTGGAGAACGTCATCCACTCCAACCGCGACTTCGATGCTGTCTTTCTCATGGATAGATTTGGTAAATGTCTCGCTTCTACAGATCCACAATTCGTTGGTAAAAACTACGCCTTCCGCGAATACTTTAAACAGGCAATCCAGGGAAACTCCTATGTCTCTAGCATCTTAGTGGGTCAAACCACTAGACGACCAGGGCTTTTTCTCTCCAAACCTGTGCGATCTGACAATGGTGAGATTGTGGGAGTGACGGTATTCAAAATCAATGGAAAAGATATCTGGGACATCGTTAATCAATTGCATGTAGGCGAACAGAGTTACGCCTTCCTCGTTGACCAGCATGGGGTAATCATCAGCCATCCCGATCAATCCCTCCTTTACCATAGCCTCAATCCCTTGCCACTAAAAACCCTAAACCAGGTCGTAACCGACAGACGTTACGGTCTGGATCAGATTAAGAGCTTGAACACTCCAGAGTTGAAGGTAATGGTGAGGGCAAAAGCGCTAGGACACACCAGCTATCGCTTTCCGACAGAGCAGATGCCTCGGATAGTTGGCTTTGCACCCTTAGAAGAGCAACCTTGGGTGTTAGGCATCAGCCAATCCAAAGCACAGTTTCTCATTCCTTTGAATCGCCTGATTTGGCTCAACGGCAGTAGCGTGTTATTGGTGGGGGGAATGACGGCAATCATCGCGCTGTTCCTTGCACGAAGCATTTCCCGACCAATTCGCGCCCTCACAACTGCAGCGCAAGCACTGGAGCAAGGGGATTTCCATCAACAGGAATTGGCTGTTGTATCTGACACTCAGGACGACATGGGGCGACTGGTACGTGTCTTTTTACACATGGCTCGTGAGGTTAGAGCTAGAGAGCAAAACCTCAAACAGCAGGTCATGAACCTAAAAATTGAGATTGACGAAACTAAGAGATCTAGAGATGTTGAGGAAATTACTGAGAATGAACACTTTAAACAGTTGCACAAAAAAATCCAAAAGCTCAGAGAGCAAGCGGTAACAGCCAGTGAAACTGAGACTGAGTACTATCTGCGATTGCAGAGCCAGGTGCAATCACTTAAGGAGCGATCGCGTGATGTTGCGCAATGAAATTTTGAACCCCGGTCTCTACTACATTGATTTAATTGGTACGTAGTTGCGCTGTCTTCGCTAAGTATGATATTGGCGCACGAGAGCGCAACTACGTACCAAGAATTCCATGAAGAAACTGGGTTTTTAGCATCGGAGGTGATTAATATGACATTTGATGACAATGAACTGATATCCCGTGAGGAGGTGCTGGTGGGTTTTCCTGCCAGACGAGCAAATACTCTGCTGTTTTTAATTGAGAGTCGAACAGCGCAGATAGTAGCGCGATCGCGAGTAGAGTTTTCCCTCACAGAGCAAGCTGCCAAGGAGCGCGATCTGGCTTTTCTGGAAGCCTTTGCCTTGGGACAAGCGCCACCACTCCACCCTACCATCCAACACCTAGAACGCTACGCCCTCCAATGGGCATCCCTAGTGCCGGAAAACCCTAGACTCAAAGCCGCCGTTGCCCACGCTCTCTCGCTGAAGTACACTTTTACCTATCAAACAGTGCCTAACATCCGGGCAGCTTTGGGTTTAGATGAGCAAGCGGTAACTTTCGCCTACTCCCGTTTATACAGAACACAGTTGTTGAAAATCTTTGCATCTAAGGTGTCACTAACCGAACAGTTGCGTTGGACAACAGCTGCTTTAGCACAGCAACTCGAGTCCCTACCACCCTTCTGGCTTGCCTCCTTAATAACCGTTGCTCTAGGTCTTCCCCAAGCCTTCTTAGCCTTGCCCATCGCTGTAGCCGATGTTGGTCCGCTGGCTACTGTTGCCTTTTTAATCATCATCGGCATCATCAACATACTAACTATGGCTTGCATGGCTGAGGCTGTTGGTCGCAGTGGCGACTTTCGTTACGGCAATGCCTTTATCAAACAATTAGTATCCAATTACTTAGGACATACTGGTTCTTTTATACTGTCTATCGCCGTAGGCATCCGTGTTTTTTTCATCGCTTTAGCCTGCTACATCGGTTTGTCAACTACTATGGCAGACTTCACCCACATCAGCGCAGCACTATGGGCGGTGTTGCTTTTCTTCGCGGGATTGTACATGCTGTCAAGGAAATCGCTTAACTTCACGGTTGCCGTAATGGTAGTGCTTGCAGCCATCAACGTTAGTTTGCTTCTCATCCTTTCACTTTTAGCATTCCGCCATGTGCAACTAGACAACCTTTTATATTTAAACTTACCTTTCCTTGATGGTCATCCTTTCCAACCCTGGATGCTACAGCGGGTTCTTGGTGTTAGCCTGATGCTTTACTTCGGGCATGTCTATGTGGGAGAATGTGGTAGGCTGATACTTCCTCGCGATCCTAGCGCTTCGTCCTTGATCTGGGGTAGCGTGGCGGGAACTGCTTTTTTAACTGTTCTGTTTTGCATCTGGGTGTTGGCAGTCAACGGGGCGATCGCACCCCAGTTGCTAGCAGGACAGTCAGGCACAGCCTTAGAACCACTAGCGCATCAGGTTGGGAGCATAGTCACAGTCTTGGGAACAGTCTTAGTCACCCTTTTGTTAGGAATGGCTTGGCTGCGTAGTTCGAGTCTCCTGCTTAACCTAGCTAAAGAGTGGTTGCCAGCCAGACCTCGACCTTTGTTGATGCTGCCCCGCCTACAGGGAACATTGATTTTGTCCCCTTGTGGCAACCCCAGTCGTGTTCCCCATATTGGTTTAACCTACCAGGGACTTGAAGAACAAGCGCCAAAGTTTCGCCTAGATGTGCAGTTAAGCGGCAAGGTCTATCATCAAGAGATCGTAGTTACAGAGCGTTGGGAGATTAAAGAGCTACTTCAGCATATCCCGGAACTACGTAAGTGGAACACTCGCCTAACCCTAGAGGTACGGTCAGCTAACGAGGATGGCGTATGTTTGCAAGTTACCTCACCTATGATTCTAGCGTATGAAGGAGGTTTGAGTCTAAATGTAAACAATACTACTCATGACCATCAAAGTCAGAATAGTAAACGCAATATGCGGGTAATCTGGGCAACACTGCTAAACCAACGTCGCTTCTTGCTATCCATTAGCCCGTTAGTGCTAGTCTTCCTACTAACTGAGTGGCTTTTTCTAGCAGGTACGCAATCCTTTACCAGTGTACTGGCATTTGCTGGTGTACTCGGTAACTCTCTTGTTGGTGGTATTTTCCCAGTTCTGCTGTTGGTTTCCAGTCGGCGCAAGGGCGAGTTAGTCCCCGGAGTTGTCTTCCAGATGCTGAACCATCCGTTTTTAAGTATCGGTATATACAGTCTCTTTTTAGGCATTCTCTTCGTTCACGGTCTGTTCATTTGGGAAAATCCTGTAGCGCGTATCAGTGCATTGTCAATTGCTTTCCTATCCCTTGGCGCAACTGTTGTCATGAAACGCTATGGAGCTTTCGCAAACCGTGTGGTAGTAGAGCTACAAGAAGAGCAGTACCCAAAAGGACAATCCGTTATCAGAATCACTGCAGGCGGACAACAAAAGACGGCAGAGGTGCTGTTGGGATATGCCGAGGGTGAGCAACACCATCGAGCAGCCACTATCGAAATTCCATCACTTTCGTCACTGCGCTATGCCATCTTCCGCCTACCAACCAAGCGCGAAAAGGAACTAAGAGTGTGGACACACAAAAGCAACTCCACCAGTAACTCGAAGAATCTACCTGCACTTGTAGAAGTCGAAAGTGGCAACAAGAATATGCAGTTTGACTTGAAGCTATCCGGCGGAAAAGTTTTGCTACCTCTTGTCAGTGATGCTTGCTGGCTGAAGTTTACATTTTCACAAGTGGTTAATGGTTAATGGTTAATGGTTAATGGTAACAACTAACAACCAACAACTAACAACTAACAACTAACAACTAACAACTAACAACCAACAACTAACAATTTAGAAGAAAACCATGGCACAAATTATATCTGTTCACTCATTTCGTGGCGGAACTGGAAAATCAAATTTAATTGCCAACCTAGCGGCAACAATTGCGCGTCAAGGGCTACGGGTAGGCATTATCGATACTGATATCCAGTCGCCAGGGATTCACGTTCTTTTCGGTCTAAACGAGGAAAAAATGAATCGCGCCCTCAATGACTACCTGTGGGGACGCTGTAATATCAAAGACACTGCCTACGATGTTAGTCATACTCTCATGGCACAGGGAGAGACAGGTATTATCAACGGCAGACTCTACCTTATTCCCTCTAGTATTAAAGCAGGTGAAATTGCCAGAGTTCTACGCGAGGGGTATGATGTAGTTCGGCTTAACGATGGCTTTCAAGAACTCATCCGCTGTCTCAACTTAGACTACTTGTTCATTGACACTCACCCTGGCTTGAATGAAGAAACCTTACTTTCCATCGGTATCTCTAATGTTCTAATCGTCATCCTGCGTCCAGACAGCCAAGACTTCCAGGGAACCGCTGTAACGGTAGATGTAGCACGCAAGCTAAAAGTGCCAAAAATGCTGCTAGTAATTAATAAAGCTTTACCAGCCTTCGATTTTGTAGACTTGCAAAAACAAGTGGAAACAACCTACAACGTCTCAGTGGCTGGTATTTTACCTTTGTCTGAAGAGATGGTGCTGCTAGCCAGCAAAGGTATTTTCTGTCTGCACTACTGTGAGCATCCCATCAGTCAGACAGTGAAAGAGATTGCTGCGCAGATTGTTGATGAAGTTGAGATCAAGAAATTACTCGGAAACCACGAGAATGCTCCCACTAAACCTTCGGTTTTAGTGGTGGGATGAAATCGGGGAGCAATACGAATAAACAGGTTCCGCTACCCATCTACGCTCATGATCGACCAACAGGAATTTCGCCAGAGTGTGCTTGCATCCTATGGTGCTAGTGCAGAGGAAACAGAGGAACTGCTTGCCTACAATCAAAATGTTTTTGAGCGCAGCTGTCTCAAAAATTCCGTCAAGTTTCCCCTTGCACCTGAAGCCCATGCGATCGCCTGGGAAGAATACGCCGTTGCAGCAAAAACTGTAGGAGCATTTGAGGTGCTACAGCGTCTAGTGCAGTTCCGGTTTCCCATCCAAGAAGGCATCAGCCAAACTGAGGCATATCGTTCTGCCACCCGTAGAGGTGTGACCGTGGATGATATGCCTGAGGCAACTGGTTTAGTTTTAAAGCAACCTGAACAACTCCAGTTAGTTGTGCATCAAAGCCTAGCTGGAGCCATCCCAGTTCTGCTTGCAGGGAACCGAGAAGATTTTGTTTCTCTGGTACAGGCGTTAACAATGCGCAATGAACCAGATCCAGTCCCTGCTTCTATGGGAGCCTGCATAGTCAGTGGTTTCAACAACTGGGACAGAATTCGCTCCTATCGTCAACAATGGGAAGCTCGAAATTCTGATAACTGCTCCGAAGAAAATTGGGCTACCGAGTTTAAGCGAATTATACCACAAAAAGAACTTTATCAGGATCGGTTCATTATCTTAAGTGACGGTCCTTATAGCAACGTTTCAGCCCAAGACATGGGACTTTCAGAAGCCCAATGGCGAAGCTTATCCCTAACCATTCGGCTGGAACATGAATGTACTCACTACTTCACGCGCCGCTTATTTTCCTCAATGCGTAATAATCTGCTTGATGAACTAATTGCCGACTACATGGGGATTGTAGCCGCTACAGGGTACTATCGATCTGACTGGTTTTTGCGCTTTCTGGGGTTAGAGTCTTTTCCGCATTACCGCGAGGGAGGTAGATTGCAAAACTACCGGGGTCAACCTCCACTTTCGGATGGTGCTTTTAAGATTCTACAGGCGTTAGTGAAGGATGCCGCAGAAAATTTGGAGCGCTTTCACGCTCAGCATGAAGGTAAGTTAAGAGACACTAATATTCAACCTTTGATGTTAATGAGCTTGACCTACTTGACATTGGAAGAACTAGCTTCCCAAGAAGCGAACTCGCTTATCCAACAAACCTTACAGCAATTGAGGTAAATAGACATTTTTTGTCTCACGCAAAGTCGCAAAGACGAGGGCAGCGCGCCGACACGAGTGTTTCCCGACCTAGGCGACTGCCCGTCGCAAAGAAGAACGCCAAAAAGGTATCTAGCGCTGCTTCTGTTCTCTGCGTTCTCTGCGCCTCTGTGGTTCGTTTTTCTTCAAATTCTCTTTAATAAAACATAGGGGAATTCAATTATGACAGAAGTTCTACTTAAAGAACTAACTAATAGTGACATCGATTGGATGATTGCTACCGGTCGTCGGCGAGAAATAACTGCTGGTACTGTACTCGTTCAGGAAGGAAAAGCTGCCGATTCCCTACATATCCTCCTAGATGGAATCTTAACAGTTACTGTCTCTCAATCTGACAACAATCCTCTAAGTCGTGCTTTTGCGGCAATTGAAGGTAGTGAAACCTCAGGTCGGGAGATTGCTAGGTTATCAAGCGGTGAGGTAGTGGGAGAAATCCCCTTTGTCGGTACTCGTCCAATTGCTACCACTGTTAGGGCTACAGAAAAGTCCCTGGTGATGTCAATTTCCCAGCAGCAATTGGCGGTAAAATTGCAGCAGGATGTGGGCTTTGCTTCGCGCTTTTATCGGGCGATCGCGATTATGCTTTCAGACAGACTGCAAAGCGTTATCAATCAACTTGGTCGTAGCAACCAAGTTTACGGTCAGCCACTGAGAGATGTACTGTTTATTTTGGGCGAATTACATGATAGTGATATAGATTGGATGATGGCTACAGGTAAGCCGCAAAATATACCTGCTAATACGGTACTCATCCATGAACGAGGACCTGTGGATGCGCTGTATATTTTACTGAGTGGAACAATGTCACTGTCTGTTTCTGCTGACTCGCGCAATCCCTTAACTCGTGCTTTTGCAGCCATAGAGGGTGGTGAAATTTCCGGTCGCGAGATAGCGAGATTATCGAAAGGCGAAATTCTCGGAGAAACACCCTTTATTGATGGTCGCCTACCCTCTGCAACAGTCAAGGCTATTGAAGACTCTCTTGTCTTAACGATTTCTCGACAGCAATTGGCAGCAAAATTGCAGCAGGATATCGGTTTTGCATCCCGCTTTTATCGAGTGATTGCTACTTTGCTTTCTAATAGATTGCAGGGAATGTACAGTCGGCTTGGTTATGGCAGACGGGTTTATAGCAAAGGTCAGCCACTGGATGAAAATATTGAATATGAGGATGAATTGGATTCTAGCATTTTAGATCGTATGTCGCTGGCTGGAACTAGATTTGATTGGATGCAGAGACGTTTAAAAGCGAGTTGAATTCCTAGATTTGACATCCTCCTCTCTTTGCAAACCCTTTGGCTCCCCCGCAAGGGGGGAGTTGAGGTGAGGTCTAATCATATATTTGAACACAACTTTAGCAACTAAACGTGCATTTGCCACAACTGCTTCCAGTACCAAACTATCTGCTAATGGTTCATATTCATCAGTCACAAGATAGGGAATAAGAACGCTTGTATCCAAGCATAAGACTTTATTCACTTCGCATATCCCCTTCTCTAACGCTACGAATCAGAACATTAGCATTTGGATGTACGCCAGTTCTAGCTTTGATTTGGGTACGCCTTTTTAGGATGCTTTGATGGGTAGCAGTAGCCTGTCGTCTTTTCACCTCTCGTTCCACTGCTTCAACCACTAGTTCATTGAATGACTCCCCACCATCTTTAAGCTGTTTTGCTTGTTTTAGTAGAGGAATAGGAAACCGGATTGTGACTGCCTCACGTTCCATATTCACCACCTATAACCAGGTTATGATATCTAATCTTGTAACCAACTTTAGGATAGCACAAATCGTAAAGTTGTAAAAAAAGTTTAATGAATGGGCAGTAGGCGATCGCATCAGCGGTCGTTTTTTCTTTTTTTTCATTAATTCAGCAGTAGTTATGCGCCCAAATAATTGCTAGTCTTGACCTAAAAAATGTGCATTGTTTTCAGTATCTGCACTAAATAAACTATTAAGTATCGTTTCTCTATTCTCTCTCTAAAAATGCTTAATCAAGTTCATGAATAATTCAGTCCTGAGGAGCTAGCCTTCGTCAAATTAGAACTTTTAAATGAGGAGTCAAACATCATCAAAGCTAACGCTGGACGAACACGAGAGCGAAATATAAGAAAAGGAGAGCAAGATAGCAAACTTTTTGCCCCAAGGACAATTGCCTGTGTAACAGGATTTTTATTTAACATGGTTGATCGTAGCGTTAAACTCATTAGTCCTTGCAATGCGAATGACCGTTGGCCATTGGGTTACATAGTTTATAACGAAGGAACTTTTTCCAACGTCGATGAGCTAAAGATTCTGCTTGAGAGGATGATAACCGATAATATGCCTCTCAGAGTTAGACCAAATGATTTAATGAGTTTCCGTCGCGACCTGAAGTACGAAAGCCTTACTGATGGTTTTCAACTCTCAACTCCTTTCAAAACTTTTAAGTTTCGCCACGAACCCTATCTAAGGGAGTTAGGTGAGGTCATACACAAGGGTGACAAAACTGCTGAAGACATTGCTTCTATGTTTGACACCTGTGGTGTCTCGCCTGCTTATACATTTCATTATTTCAACCTGATGTTCGAGAAGGGGGTTTTAGACGACGAGCCGAAGCTTAAAGGTTTTGAACTAAGGGATCAGAATTAACGAGTTCTACAGAGGGGCTATTCACTTAACTGCTATTCTGTAAGAGTTTTTTAAAGCTCAAAGCAATTCTTGCAACCGAGCTAATTCCCTAGGAGAAAGCTATGACCGATGTATGCTTAGTATTGATGCCTTACGCTTCAGTTGAACGACCCTCAATCGCGCTTGGATTGCTGAAAGCTTGCTTACAGCAAAGCGCGATCCAAACTACTGTTCTCTACCCAAATATTTGGTTTGCACAAGAAATTGGTCTTGACGTGTACGCTGCACTCAGCGATATTCTAGTGATGGACTTCCTGGGTGAGTGGACATTCTCTGGGGCGGCATTCCCGGACTTCCAGCCAGATCATTTAGAATATCTCCGCCTCGTTACGCAATCCGAAGCTTGCAGGTGCTTACCTGGCTTGAATCCGAACGAGTTACTCTGGGAGGTACGCGAGAAGGCAACGTTATTCATTGAGCGTGTGGCTCAATCCATCCTAGATTTAGAACCTCGTATTGTTGGCTGCAGTTCCACATTTCAGCAGCACTGCGCTTCGTTGGCTCTCCTAAGACGTATTAGGGAATTGAACCCAGAAGCGATCACATTTATGGGCGGTGCCAACTGTGAAGCGGAGATGGGTGTAACCACTCATCGGGAGTTTCCTTGGGTGGACTTTATTGTGTCGGGTGAAGGGGACGACCTGCTTCCTGACTTCTGCTGTAAACTCCTAGATTATGGTCGTGACGTAAACCCTACAAAGTTGCCCTACGGCGTCATTGCCCCTGCTCATCGTTATTCCAACACAGTCGGCATCAAGGCACCAAGAGCTTCTACGCAAGATTTGGATCGGATACCGACCCCTGATTATGACGATTACTTTGAAACCCTCCGCACCTCCCAAATTGCCCCCTACATTAAACCTGGGCTTTTGGTTGAAACGGCTCGCGGCTGTTGGTGGGGACAAAAACACCATTGCACGTTCTGCGGCTTGAACGGAAGCGGTATGAGCTTTCGGTCGAAGTCTCCAACGCGGGTGATCGAAGAGATTGCCGAACTATCTCAACGTTACGGGCTGCAAAAGATTGAGGTCGTTGATAACATCCTAGACATGGACTATATGAATACAGTTCTTCCTGCCCTTGCAGCCCAAGAAGAACCGTACACGATCTTTTACGAGACAAAGGCTAATCTGAGGCGTGAGCATTTGCAACAGCTCGCAGAAGCTGGTGTTCGCTGGATCCAACCTGGCATTGAGAACATGCATGACGGCGCTTTGAAGCTGATCAATAAAGGTACTACAGCCTGGGTGAATGTCCAGTTACTGAAGTGGGCTCGGGAATTTGGGATCAACGTGGCTTGGAATTTCCGTCAGAATTCCCTGGTGGATTTGTTGACCTGCGTGAGTTCCGTCGCAACCGACTTAAGCAAAGCAATATTCTGGAAACATGGGGTTTTTCTACGGCTTCAACGAAGTAGTGGGCTAGCGTTCGACAGTGAAAAAATTGTTAGTTAAATCGAAAGATTATTTATTGAATTCACGTTTTGCCTTGCATAAGCTTCTCATCAAGAACCTGAATTGAAATTCTTAAGTTATTGGGTTTTGTACTAACACATTAACCCTGATACTCAAACCCTGCTCCCCAATCTTCATATCAGTAAAGTGAGAGTAAATGTTAGACCAAAAGAGTAGCCTATTCCGAAAAGAATCAATAGAGCGTTTATCTTCTCCGGAAAGACTAGACCAACTCATGCAAGTGGTCAATCCTAAAAGCTGGCTACCTTTAGTTGCTTTAGGTTCCTTAGTGGGAGCAGCTATCATCTGGAGTATTTACGGACGCATCCCCATCACCGTCGAGGGTCGAGGGGTAGTAGTTTACCCACGCAAAGTTGTGCCACTCCAAGCGAAAAGCGCAGGACAGTTACTTGCTCTGAACGTCAAAGTTGGGGATGTTGTTAAGAAGGGAGACGTACTAGCAACAGTAGACCAAGTAGACCTACGCAAGCAGTTACAACTACAGCGTGCCAAACTAACCCAACTGGAGGAGCAGGATCGCAACGCTAACTCACTCCAAGTGCAACGGAACGGCTTGGACAAAAAAGCGAGCCTACAGCAACGCCAGAATCTTCAGTACAGCCTAAAGACCGTGCAGGATTTGACGCCTGTTCTGAGGGAAAAAGGGCTTGTGTCCATCCAGCGCGATCGCTTTAACCTACAGCAACGCTTGCAAGTCATGCGGGGGCTGCTTCCTACCTTGAAAAAGAGATTGGAAAACCGCCAGTGGCTATTCAAACAGGGAGCGGTTACCGATGATACAGTGTTACAGGCGCGGCAGGAATACGTGGATAACCTGGCAAAAATCGATGAAGCTGAATCTCAACTCAAGCAACTCGATGTCAAGGAAGCGGATGCACAACGGCAATACCTGCAGAACCTCAACTCAATCAAAGATTTCCAAGCCCAGTTGCGAGAACTCGAAAGTAAGGAAGCCACTAGATCTCAACAAGACCTAGAAACTTCAACTACCCGGAAAAAAGAAATTCAAGAAGTCCAGCGAGAGATTGCCAAACTGGAACAGCAACTGGGCGATAACAGCCAGATTATCAGTCAATACAATGGACGCATTCTCGAACTCATTGTGACGCCGGGGCAAGTCCTGAATGCGGGAACCCGCTTAGCGACCGTAGACGCAGAGAATCCATCCAACAAGCTGGTCGGCGTCACGTATTTTCCGGTTGCGGAGGGTAAGAAAATTCAGTCGGGTATGGCAATCCAAATTACCCCTCAAACCGTCAAGCGAGAACGCTTTGGCGGCATTGTGGGTACTGTCACCAGTATCTCACGTTTTCCCATTACAAAAGAGGCAGCCGCTAATGAGGTGGGTAATCCAGAAGTGGTAGAAGGGTTGGTATCTCAAAAACAAGAAGGTCTAATGCAAATATTTGCTGACTTAAAGACAGATTCCACTACCTTCAGCGGCTATAAGTGGTCTTCTTCCACCGGACCACGCCTTTCGATCTCTCCTGGAACTACAACTGTTGTGCGAGTCAAGGTGGAAGAACGCGCTCCCATCACCTTCGTTTTACCTATCTTGAGGTCGTTCAGTGGTATCTACTAATCTTACTGTATTAACATCTATTAATCCTTGGCAGCACCTGCAAAAACTGCTGAGTGACAGAACCAAGCGACGTGTAAAAACTCCCACTCTCCTACAAATGGAGGCAGTGGAATGTGGTGCTGCTGCTCTAGGAATTATTCTCGGTTACTACAGTCGGATTGTACCACTGCCAGAACTGCGTCGAGAGTGCGGCGTCTCCCGCGATGGTAGCAAGGCGTCTAATGTACTCAAAGCTGCGAGAAGCTTTGGACTCCAGGCGAAAGGCTTTAAAAAGGAACTGAAGCAACTCCAAGACCTGCGCCCTCCTTATATTGTATTTTGGAACTTCAACCATTTCCTGGTAGTAGAGGGATGGAGTAAGGAACGAGTTTATCTTAACGACCCAGGTACAGGACCGCGTACTATATCCCAACAGGAATTTGACGAGGGGTATACCGGAGTGGTGCTGGTAATGGAACCTGGTACTGAGTTCACTAAAGGTGGTCGCAAACCCAGCATGATTCTGTCATTGTGGGAACTGCTGCAGGGTGCTACTGGTGCTTTAGTTTACTGCATGATTGCCGGATTTTTATTGACTGTTGTTGGTCTGGCGATACCAGTGTTCAGCCAGGTATTTGTAGACGACATCTTGGTTCAGCAACGGCAGTACTGGCTGCGTCCACTGATTTTGGCAATGGCGATCGCCGCCGTACTCCAGGGGTCACTAACGCTACTGCGGTTACGCTACCTGCGTCGCCTGAAAATCAAGCTATCTGTAGGAATGTCCAGCCGCTTTCTCTGGCACATCCTGCGTTTACCTGTTAGTTTTTACGCCCAACGATTTGCTGGAGAAATCACTAACCGTACTAGTATTAACGATCAAGTCGCTAATGTTATTTCCGGAAAGTTAGCAACTACAGTTATTGATGCGGTCATGGTAATTTTTTACGCCCTAATCATGTTTCAATATGACTGGGTACTGACATTAATTGTAGTTTGCTTTGCTGCCGTAAACGTCCTCACATTACAGTGGATTTCCCGACAGCGCGTAGACGCCAATCAGCGATTGATCCAAGAGTATGGCAAAGCTGCTGGCGCGTCAATTGCCGCTCTCCAAAGTATAGAAACACTCAAAGCATCTGGGTTAGAATCAGATTTCTTTTCCCGGTGGTCGGGTTACTATGCTAAAGCTCTCAACTCCCAGCAAGAATTAGGAGAAACCAACCAAATATTTTCAGTATTACCTACACTCCTATCCGCCCTCTCTTCTATGCTCTTGTTAGTTGTAGGCGGTTTACGAGTAATAAATGGACACCTAAGCATCGGGATGCTCATAGCCTTTCAAGGTTTGATGCACAGCTTCCAAGAGCCTGTGAATAATCTTATCAACTTCGGTAGCACTCTCCAAGAACTAGAGGGCAATTTGATTCGCCTCAAAGATGTGCTAGATAATCCGGTAGATCAGCAGGTGGATAGGAGAGGAGTAGGGGGAGTGGGGGAAGTGGGGGGAGAAATTACTCCTTCATCTCCCCCCACGGACTCATCTCCCTCATCTCCCCTCACGGACTCAACACCTCTACCTAAATTGCAGGGATATGTCGAGTTGCGGAACCTCACATTTGGCTATAGTCGCCTAGACCCCCCGTTAATTGAAAACTTTAACCTCTCAATTAAACCCGGACAGCGAGTAGCGTTGGTAGGTGGAAGCGGTTCTGGCAAGTCTACTGTTGCCAAACTCGTCAGCGGACTTTATCAACCTTGGGCGGGAGAAATTTGCTTTGATGGTAAATCTAGAGAGCAAATTCCCCACCAGATATTGACTAACTCTGTTGCAATGGTTGAGCAGGATATCCTGCTGTTTGGTGGAACTGTTAGGGACAATTTAACTCTCTGGGATACAACGGTATCAGACAAAAACCTGATGCGGGCTTGTGAGGATGCAGCGATCGCCGATGTGGTTCTCTCGATGTCTGGCGGATTTAATGCCGAACTTATGGAGGGTGCTGCAAATTTAAGTGGAGGTCAGCGACAACGGCTGGAAATAGCACGCGCCCTAGTCAATAACCCTTCCATACTGATTATGGATGAAGCAACCAGCGCCTTAGATGCGGAGACTGAAAAAATCATCGACGAGAATCTCCGACGAAGGGGTTGTACCTGCATTATCGTCGCACACCGATTAAGCACGATCCGGGACTCTGATGAAATCATTGTCCTTGAACGCGGAAAGGTGGTACAACGAGGCACCCATCAACAATTATGGCATGTCGAGTCCGTGTACTCCCGATTAATCCGCACCGAAGGAGAAGCACTGTAGGGGCGGGGTTCCCCCGCCCTTACGTCCATGGGTAGTGGCAAACAACAACCAACAACCAACAATGTTACAAGGACAACTATATATAGTTAAGGGTAATGAGCCAATACTGCTGGACGATCAAAAGACGGTTTGGGTGATTCAGTCTGGCTCAATGGCATTGTTTGCCGTCACAGTTAAAAATGATGTTTACGAAGGAACTCGCCGTTATCTATCAACTCTTAGTCAGGGAAAGGCGCTTTTCGGAACTACTCCTAACCAGACGCGAGATCTCGCGTCTGGTGATGACGATCGGCAACGCCTGATTTTGGCTGTGCCGATGGGGGAGACAGAACTGCTAAAACTAGATCGGGAATGTTTCGATGAGTTAGTAGCCAATGCAGATGCTAGAGCGATCGCCTGGGTAGAAGATTGGCTTGGGCAACTTGGTAGTATACTTCCCCACGATGCTACGCCAGCTATTCAAGTGAGGGCTGAACCCAGTACACGGTTTTCTCTAACCAATGCTCAGACTTTCCAGCCTCAACATGGTGTTGTCTGTTGGGTAGATCTGACTCAAGGGACTATTCGCTTTCTGGGATTTGAGGAACTCACCAAGACAAGTGCAGCCGGAACTTTTCCTCTGAGCGATAGAATGTGGATAGAAGCTGTGGAGGGAGTTCAGCTTACCACTTTTGCGACTTCCGAAATCTGTAACCCAGATACTCTGCTCTTAGGGTTGTCCCTGCTTCATACTCAACTCCTGCACTATATTGATGTTTTAGATCAACGGGAAGCGGAAGAAGAACTACAACGGTTGGGCGATCGCCAACGCCACAATCGTCAAGTCACAGCGGAAGCTCTAGGGGAGCTAGCATCAACCCTGAATTACCAAGACGGAAACTTCTTCCTAGAAGGTACGCCTTTGTTAGTCGCTGCGGGTGCGGTAGGAAGGGCAATGGGGGTGAAAATCTGCCCCCCTGCTCGCTCAGAGAACCTCAAGCGAGTCAAGGAGCCTTTGGAAGCAATTGTGCGGGCTTCGCGCATTCGGATGCGGCGAGTGCTGTTGCGGGACAACTGGTGGGAGAAAGATTCTGGTCCATTAGTAGCTTACACTCAAGAGGACAACCGACCAGTGGCGCTGCTGCCAGTTTCTACAACGCGCTATGAAATCTTTGATCCAATTGAGCAGACCCGCGTTAAAGTAAATCAGCGTCTAGCTGCGACACTATCTCCGGTTGCCTATACGTTTTATCGGTCTTTACCCGATCGGGCACTCAAAGCTTGGGATCTCATCCAGTTTGCACTTAAAGGACGTGCAAGGGAGTTGCTGGCGATTTTATTTACTGGTATTGCGGTCACACTTCTTGGGATGCTCACACCCCAAGCGACTGCAATTCTCATGGACAACGCAATTCCAGATAGCGACACTGGGTTATTGCTGCAAATTGGATTGGGGCTGTTGGTTGCTGCTTTGGGGACAGCTCTATTTCAGCTAACTCAGGGGTTTGCTATTTTGCGGATGGAAACGGCTGGAGATGCTTCCACTCAAGCCGCTGTGTGGGATCGTTTGCTGAAAGAGCCTGTATCTTTTTTCCGACAGTATACAACAGGTGACCTTCAGTCCCGCGTATCATCAATTAGTACCATCCGTCGCCAACTTAGTGGTAGAACCCTGATCAATCTGATTAGCAGTCTCTTCACACTGTTTTACTTGGGGCAGTTGTTTTACTACAACTTCAAATTAGCCCTAGTCGCTGTTGCTGTAGCCGTTGTGGTGATCGCTGTCACTTCAGTCTCTGGTATCATCCTTGTTCGCAAGGTACGTCCACTGCTGGAATTGCAGGGAAATATTTTTGGACAGACGGTGCAGTTAATCAATGGGATTTCTAAGCTGCATATTGCTGGTGCGCAGGAGCGTGCCTTTGCCTCTTGGAGTAAAAACTATAGTCGGCAAGTTAAGCTTGAACTCAGCCAGCAGCGAGTTGAAGACTTTGTTGCACTCTTCAATACAGTCATGCCCACCCTGACTTCTGGTGTACTCTTCTGGTTTACCATCAGCGTACTTGAAGAGGCTCAGACTTCAGGAGGTATCGGATTATCCCTTGGTACTTTCCTGGCTTTCAACACAGCCTTTGGTAACTTTATTAACGGAGCCACAAACCTAAGCAATACAGTTACTGAAGTTTTGCATGTCATTCCTCAGTGGAAACGCACCCAGCCAATTTTGGCTACTATACCGGAAGTGAATCTGACTAAAGCCGATCCAGGCAAGCTCATCGGTAGAATTTTTGTGGATCGTATTACCTTCCGCTACCGCAGTGATGGACCGCTGACGCTGGATGATGTAAGTATCTGTGCGGAGCCTGGGGAGTTTATTGCTCTGGTTGGGGGATCTGGAAGTGGTAAATCGACTATATTCCGATTATTACTAGGGTTTGAAGCTCCGGAAGCAGGTACAATATATTATGATGGGCAAGACCTATCTGGATTAGATGTTGACGCAGTACGCCGACAGTTAGGCGTTGTCTTGCAGGGTGGTCGGCTGACATCAGCTTCTATTTTCGATAATATTGCTGGGGGCGCTCAGATTACACTGGATGAAGCTTGGGAAGCAGCGCGGATGTCAGGATTTGCTGACGATATTGCTGCCATGCCGATGGAGATGCATACTGTAGTTAGTGAAGGCGGTGGCAATCTTTCTGGCGGACAACGGCAGCGGCTGTTAATTGCTCGCGCTTTGGCATTGAAACCCCGAATTTTGCTATTCGATGAAGCTACTAGTGCTTTAGATAACAAAACTCAAGCAATTGTCAGTGAAAGTTTGGAGAAGCTGCAAGTTACCAGAGTAGCGATCGCTCACCGCCTCAGTACAATCCGCAACGCTCACCGTATCTATGTACTCCAAGCAGGTCGAATTGTGCAGCAGGGGAGTTTTGCGGATTTGGCTTCTGTTGAGGGGTTGTTTGCTCAGTTGATGGCTCGGCAGATGGCATAGCTGGTAGCCGCTAGGGATAGAATTTGTTTCCGTTTACCATCTCTACTACAGCCTAATTCGTATACCACTCCTGGGAAAGTTTCGGTAGACCATACCCAGTGGCAGTAGTACCATTCATTAGCCAAAGTGCGTCATCGCCTGTTTGAGTATTGCGCCAGAAGATATCAGACTTGCCATCGCCGTTGAAATCGCCAACGCTAGGTTTCCAAGATGCGTCAGTTTTAGGCAGAAAAGCCGAAGTGGCAACTTTTGTGCCATCCATCAACCAAGCAGTGTTCTCACCTGTCGTATCATTGTGCCAGAAGATGTCAGTCTTGCCATCACCGTTGAAATCGCCAGTGCTAGGTTTCCATGATAAATCAAGTTTCGGCTCAGAAGCTGTAGTGACGATGGTGCCATTCATTAACCAAACAGTATTCTCACCCGTTTTCGTATTCCGCCAGAGAAGGTCGGTCTTACCATTGTCATTAAAATCGCCAACATTACTCAAATTCCAGGATGAATCAAGTTTCGGTAGAGAATACCCACTGGAGTTCGTACCATCCATAAACCAAACAGCGTTTTCACCCGTTGTCTGATTACGCCAGAGGATGTCGGTCTTGCTACTACCGTTAAAATCGACAATGGTAGGAGTCCAGGATAGGTCAGTGTTAGGCAGAAAAGCTGCAGTGGTTACTTTTGTACCATCCATTAGCCAAGCAGCGTTCTCACCCGTTTTTGTATTGCGCCAGAGGATATCGGACTTGCCATCGCCATTGAAATCGGCAATGCTGGGTGTCCAGTTCGGATCGACTGACTGCACAGAAGCTTGAGAGGCAACTCTGTTACCGTCCATTAGCCAAATAACGTTATCACCTGTTTGGTGATTGCGCCAGAGGATGTCGGTCTTGCCATCGTGGTTAAAATCGGCAACCTTATAATCCCAGTCTGAACTCATTTTTGCAAGAGTTGCCCCATTAGGCTTATCGCCATCCATCAGCCAAACGGCAGTATCACCTGTTTGAGAATTACGCCATAATTCATCAGTCTTGCCATCGCCGTTGAAATCGGGAGAAGTTGCGGCACTACTGAAAAAGGAATTTTGATTCGGTTTTTTTGTCTCCTGTAGAGACGGCAGCGATATTTCATCTTGTAGTGATTGTGAGGACCGCCCCAGACTCCAAGAATTGTTTAAATTATCAACTGTGTCTGCAAAAATATTTGAGACTTGGGGAATTTGTAATGCACTAGTATACGTAGAGAAGCTTTGGAGATTTTGAGATGCAAACATGATGTTTGTTTATCACTAGTGTTCATCAAATTTTTAACTGTTTTTTTTAAATCTTTCTGTTAAATATTAACATCTGCTAGTTTTTATTTTTTTAGCTCAGCCTCATTATCTCCAGAAATTATGTAGTGATATTTACATTCTATTTTAATAGCATTTAATTGTTAAATTATCATTTTATATATAGCAGTCCTAAATGATTCGTGAAAGCAGAGAAACCCGGTTTCTTAAAGAA
>CAXTSI010000045.1:0-28621 GCA_964246695.1 uncultured bacterium | reverse complement strand
TTGGTCATGGCATCCAGAATAATTGCCTACCCCGAATTATTGAGGGGATACCCTTCAACCACCTTATGAAAGCCCTGAACATTACGCAACACATCACACACTTGTGATTCGTCTGAGAAGTCAGTCCAGCTTGGAGAGGTGGCTAGGTGAATGCTACCGGAGTGAGAACTGCATACCTGGTGATGTGGCGGTGATTCCTGCCTATGTTATTCATAGGGCAGCTACAACCAAAGATTCGGAGTTTATTGCTCTGACTTTAAATTCTCAGAGCGTCTTAAACATTGCCTATGAATCTGTTAATCCAGATTCAGTTGAAATCATACCACACTTCTCAAAATCCGATCCGCTAATTTATCACATTGGGCTTGCCCTCAAGGCAGCACTTCAATCAAATGGGTTGAGTAGTCACCTTTATGCTGGGTCAATGGCAACTGCTTTGTCTGCTCATCTCTTGCAACATTACTCAGCGCCAAAACACATCATTAAAGAATATCGAGGCGGGCTGCCCAAATACAAGTTGCAGCGGGTAATTGAGTTTATCATCGACCATCTGTCTGAAAACTTGTTGCTGGAGGCGATGGCAAAAGAGATTGGTATGAGCCAGTACCACTTTGCCCGCTTATTCAAGCAGTCTACAGGGCTTTCTCCTTACCAGTATGTCATTCACTGCCGGATTGAGCGTGCTAAAATATTGCTTCTGCAAAGTAAACTCAAAATTTCTGAAGTCGCCTCGGAAGTAGGTTTCGCTGACCAAAGCCAATTTACACGCCACTTCAAACGTATGACGGGAGTAACACCCAAAGAAATTCGCCTAGAAGTAGCAAGAATCTTCTAAAAAAGCAAAAATCAACTAGACAGCAACAATCAAGGTCTTTTATCTTAAAAGAAATTTAAAGTCCCTATTGATCTCGGCTAGTGGTATTCTGCTCTAGCAAACCCCCCGATCATCTGCCTCCTAAAAAACTGGGCTAGATCTTAGCCCTCCAAGTTTAGGGGGATTGAAGCATAGGTAAAAATTAGTGGAGTGTCCCGAAAAGACAACTCTACAGAAAAAACTTGCTAGACATTCTACCACTATGTCCTTTTCTTGCCTTTTACAAGGATAGTTTATGAACGGTAGTAGCGAGCCTTACATTAGAGAATCTTATACTTGTCTAATTACTATCACCCCAGAAGTCCGAGCGCAACTTGTTGACATTCTCAACCAAACGCTTGCAACCACACTGGATTTGAAGACTCAGGTTAAGCAGGCACAATGGAATGTCACAGGTATACACTCATATCATTTATACGAACTCTTTAATGAAATTGCCACAGAGTTGGATCTGTACATCGACCTGCTTGCTGAGCGAGTCACAACCCTTGGAGGTTTAGCGATGGGAACCGCTCGGACTGTGGGAAGATATTCCATCTTACCTGAATACCCCCTCCATACGATCGAAAGTAAAGACCATATTGTCACCCTTGCAGAGCGTTTAGCAATTTATGGTACTTTGCTGTGGGAAAACATTGACCGCACCTCCTTACTGGGAGATTCAGATACGGCTTACCTTTATGCAGAAGTTTCTATGGTGATCGACAAGCGTCTGTGGTTTTTGGACGCCCTGATTGCGAAAGCACATCTTGATGTAAATCAACAAGTAGCGTCTCGGAATTAACGAACAGGGCGAGATGCGGGAGATGAGGGAGCAAGGGGAGATGAGGTAGACAAGGGAGAGGGATGCTTCCTTGTCCCCCTCATCCTCCCCATCCTCCCCATCCTCCTCATCTTCCTCATGTTGCCTCGTTCCCAGGCAGAGCCTGGGAATGCGATCAAGGAGGCTCTGCCTCCCGTCATTCGGGGAGGCAGAGCCTCCCAAGACAGCATTACAAGGCAGAGCCTTGTAACGAGACATACATAATTAGCTCTTTTTGTCAATAGGTAAGTCCAAATCTCGACAGATTAATTTATTATACCTCTCCGAAAAACAATGTAGAGACGCGACGCCCTTCGGGTTCAGCAGTCGCCTGGGCGCGGGAAACCCGCCGGAGAGCGCTGCTTCACCAGTCGCCTAGGTCGGGAAACACTCATTCAGCGCTGGCTCAAATTTCGCGTCTCTACAAGGATCTCAGGTAACGCATAATTAGTTTCCGCAGATGTCTATTGTATCACGGCAGCCTAAAGTCTGCAAATAGCTTTCATTCCCAGCATAAATGCGTGCGGTTTTCAGCTTTCTTTTTTTATAATTAAAAGTAAAGAGTTAGCAAGGTTAGTTTTTTGTTTCTAATCATTATGGGTTGACGTTAATCCGTCCGCGACACACCAGCTTCGCAGGGATTATACTTAGCTCTTGGATTTCGACATCTGAACCTAGATTTAGATAGTGTTGATTGTTATTACCCTCTAACAACTCTATCGGCTTGGTTTCCCCTTGGATTTGTGTTATTTTTAACTCATGAGTACTGAGTAACTCTAAGCCTACACTCATGTTCAACGATATGGGATTGCTTTGTGCTTCTAGGGTTGCGGAAAGTATGACTTTATTATTGTCAAGGTTAATTTTTTGCCAACTAATTGACTTGGATTTTGGACAGTGTTCTGGTAAAAGTTTAACTAGTACATCATCTAAAGCAGTAGACAATAACGTAGAAGAGAGGGAGGCATTGAGATCCTCCTCCTCTTGTATTAGTTCACCTAAGACTGGTACTGTTTCTAAAAGTACCAGTGGTTTGCCTTTTAGTATTGATCCAATATTGATGCGAATATTTTCTGCTACCAGTTGAATTTGTGTAAGATGAAGACCTTGATAAACAGCATGCGTAGCAAAAATTGATACCCATGGTACGCAACCAGTGAGAATTTGGCGATCGCTCGCTCTAATCTCCACGGACAGTTGAGATACTTGGCTAACTTGCGATCTCAACCACAACTTTAATGCTGTTGTGAGTACACTTGTAACTATGCGGATCTTGTCTGAACTTCTCGGTGCTAAATTTTTTTCTGGCATTTAATCACTCTATTTAGGGGTATTTGCTCAAAAAACTGACAAGCACAGAAATAAGTTTTAACTGTAACACTAGGGCTGCATCACCAAAAAATGTAAATTTATTTATATATAATTTATTAATTAACAGTTAAATAACTATTAAGTAGTTTTTTTGTATGGAGGCGCGGTTACAAAAAATTCTTGCTCAATGGGGTATTGCCTCACGCCGTCAAGCTGAAGAAATGATTAGGCTGGAACGGGTGCGGGTTAATGGTGTATTGGCACATTTGGGTGAAAAAGTCGATCCTCAAAAAGATCTGATCGCGGTCGATGGAAAGCCCTTGTCTAATTTGCAGCGTCCAGCTTTAATATATCTTTTACTGCATAAACCAGCTGGAGTCGTTTCCACTTGCGACGATCCGCAAGGAAGACCGACTGTCCTAGATCTACTTCCTGAAGAATTACGCTCTAGTCAAGGTATTCATCCAGTTGGTCGTCTAGATGTAGACTCTACAGGAGCATTATTACTTACAAACGATGGAGACTTAACATTTGGGCTGACCCATCCACGTCACAGTATTCCGAAAACGTATAGAGTTTTGGTAAAAGGAAATCCCTCTGAAGCAGCGCTGCGTCTTTGGCGTCAAGGTGTGGTGTTAGAGGGGAGAAAAACACGACCAGCGCAAGTGAAAGTCGTAGAAAGGTTTGTAACTTCAATTTGCTTAGAAATCATTTTAAAGGAGGGAAGGAATCGCCAGATTCGCCGCGTAGCCGAACAGTTGGGATATCCGGTAATCAAGCTGCATCGAACTGCAATAGGTCCAATTCAATTACAACTGCCCAGCAGGGGCTATTTACCAGAGGGTGACTATCGTCATTTGCAAGAGAATGAAATTTGCTACCTACAAAAGCAAATAAAACAGATTCCTATTCAAGATTCAGCTGGGTAAGGAGTTTAACAGAAGATGATATGGCGAAATCGGAAGGATAAACATGAGCCAACTCCTTCTTTAGAGCAACAACAAGCCGAAAAATTAGTAGAAATGGGTGTTCAACTTCGGACATCGCGACTAGAACAGGGTTTATCGTTGGCAGAAATGGTCGTATTGACCAAGATTCCCCGGCGATTGTTGCAGGCAATTGAAGAAGGCAATTTAGAAGAACTGCCAGAACCAATTTATATTCAGGGTTTGATCCGGCAATTTGCCGACGCACTAGGCTTTAATGGAGGAGAATTTTCCCGCAGCTTTCCCATTGGCTTAAATCGAGTCAGCCTCAAACCTGGTTGGAAAAGTAGTCCAGTGGGTCAATTACGTCCTTTTCATCTTTACTTACTTTACATACTTTTAATTATCTGTTCTATCAATGGCTTGTCTCAATTATTAAATACAGCCAACTTGCAATCAAATAGTAGCCAATTGCAATTAGGACAAAAAGAAACCTTATTACAATCAAAAGCAATACAAAAGCCGTCTCAAAATCTTCAACTTGACGAATATATCCTCAGCAGCGCTAGCGCTGCTGAGCAGGTGCAAATTAGTGTGACCTTGAAAGAGAAGTCTTGGATTCGAGTAGTAGTCGATGGCAAAATTAAGTATGAGGGTGAGTTACCAAAGGGAACTCACCAGATTTGGAAAGCCCAAGAACAACTGACTGTGAAAGCTGGTAATGCTGGTGGCGTCTTAGTGAGTGTCAATAAGCAGGAAGCCAAGCAAATGGGAGAACCTGGGACAGTCAAAGAAGTAACGATCGCAGCGAATACTAAGTCTTAAGAGTAGGGGGAGTACAAGAATTAAAAATTAAAAATGCAAAATTAAAAAATTTTTAATTTTTAATTTTTAATTTTTAATTTATTTTTCCCCTACTCCTCACTTTTGCTGCGGAGCACGCCCATAAAGTGTAGTGAGAACTCTGAGGCGATCGCTCAATTCCTTAGTCAAAGCATCTGCCTGATAGCGCCAATCCCAGTTACCTTCAGCAATACTAGGAAAATTCATCCGCGCTTGAGTATCTAATCCCAAAATATCCTGCAACGGGATAATTGCCTGATTAGCGACAGAACTCAGGGCTAACCTAATCAAATCCCAGTGGATACCTTCGGGACTTAGACAACCCAAATAAAGCGACAAGTTTTGCTTTTCGTAGTCTGACGCTTGATTGAACCAGCCTACAGTTGTGTCGTTGTCATGAGTCCCGGTGTAAACTATACAATTACGCTCGTAGTTGAAGGGTAAAAACGGATTACCAGCATCAGCACTAAAGGCAAACTGCAAAATTTTCATGCCGGGAAATTCAAACTTATCTCGCAGCGCGATCACATCAGGCGTGATATCTCCCAAATCCTCTGCCATGACGGGTAGTTTGCCCAATTTCTGCTTGATCGCCTCGAACAACTGTTCTCCTGGGGCTTTAATCCACTCGCCATTGATAGCTGTTTGTTCCCCTTTTCTGACCGCCCAGTAACTTTCAAACCCGCGAAAGTGGTCAATGCGGATCACATCTACATAATCCAGCATTGCTTCAAAGCGCCCTAACCACCACTTAAAGTCTTGATTTTGCAATTCCTCCCAGTTATAAACAGGGTTGCCCCACAATTGACCGGTAGCGCTAAAGTAATCTGGTGGGACTCCCGCCATCAGCGCCGCTTCTCCTGTGTGTTCATCTAGGCAAAAAATGTTGGGATTGGACCATACGTCGGCACTATCGTGAGCTACGTAGATGGGAATATCGCCGATAATTTGAATACCGCTCATATTCGCATAAGTCTTAACTTGCGACCATTGGCGGAAAAATTCAAATTGGACGAATTTGTGGTAGTAAATTTGAGTAGTCATCTCTTGCCGTGCGCGATCCATTGCTTCCGGTTCGCGCTTAGCAAATTTTGGCTCCCAAAGATGCCAGCTTTTTCCCTCGTGGGCATCTTTCAGCGCCATAAATAGGGCAAAATCATCCAGCCAATAGGCTTTGCTGTCACAAAAACCAGCAAATTCCGTTTGCTGTAAAGGCGTGGCATTGGCTTGAAAGTTCTCACAAGCTTTCTTTAGCAAGGGCGTTTTGGTTTGCACAAGCAACTCAAAATCAACTTTTTCAGATGGAAATGCTGGTAAATTAGCGAAGTCTTCATCTGATAGCAAACCCTGTTCCTGCAGTTTTTCCGGGCTGATGAGCAAAGGATTGCCAGCCATTGCCGAATAACAAGCGTAGGGAGAATTACCGTACCCAGTCGGTCCTAAGGGCAGGACTTGCCAGTATTGCTGGTAGCTTTCTCTCAAGAAATCGATGAAGCGATAGGCTTCTAAGCCTAAATCCCCAATGCCAAATCGACTGGGAAAGGAGGTGGGATGTAGCAGAATACCACTGGTTCTAGGAAAAGGCATAAATAAGTTGAACTTATAAAAGTCAGTAATTCCATCGAATTTATCACAGAACAGGAAATAAGAGTGTTAGTAGATAGTGGTTAGTGGTTAGTGGTTACAACTAACTACTATCTACTAACTACTAACAAACAGCTATGAGTTACCGAAATCCTGCTCCGACAGTTGATATCATTATTGAATTGGTTGACCGTCCTCATCGACCAATAGTGTTAATTGAGCGCCATAATCCACCTTTAGGTTGGGCTATTCCCGGTGGTTTTGTGGATTATGGGGAATCTGTGGAAGTGGCGGCGCGGCGCGAAGCTTTGGAGGAGACGGGTTTGCAGGTGGAGTTGCTTGAACAATTTCATGTGTATTCCGATCCCAGCCGCGATTCCCGTAAGCACACTATTAGTGTTGTGTTTTTGGCTGTAGCTACTGGTGAACCCCAGGCGGGGGATGATGCTAAGGGTGTAGGAATTTTTGAATGTTGGCGTGTGCCTGGTAATTTGTGTTTTGACCATGATAAGATTCTGCGTGATTATTGGCGGTATCGGCATTATGGGATACGTCCAAGGTTAGGTTAGAACGAACCGCACGAGGCAACAGAGGAGGAAAGATGAGTAGAAAGGTTATTCGTACTGAGAAGGCGCCTGCACCGGTGGGACCTTATAATCAGGCGATCGCTGTATCGGGTCAAATGATTTTCGTTGCTGGACAAATTCCTCTTGACTCTAGTACAGGGATGATTGTTGGTGATGGGGATGTGACTCAGCAGACAGAACAGGTGATGGTGAATTTAGAGGCGATTCTTACAGAGGCTGGGGCGACGTTTGAGGATGTAGCAAAAACAACAGTGTTCTTGGCGGATATGAATGATTTTGCGGCGATGAATACGGTTTATGCTAAGTATTTTGACGGAGATACAGCTCCAGCGCGTGCGTGTGTTGAGGTATCACGTTTGCCTAAGGATGTTTTGGTGGAGATTGATTGTATCGCGGTGATTTAAGGTGCTATAAGACTCAAATCCTATTTTGACAGAGTATGGAAGATTACCAGGCAGCTTTTATACATCGTCATCTTGATACGGAAACACTATGTAAATCCACAAGAAAAATAGCTGCTATGCACTTTGGTGGTGTTACTATCGAGTGCCTGCTAAAGTCGATGATCTTTGCTGCTCTGCCGAAGGGTGCGAGTCAGGAATGGAAGACAGACTCCAATAGTCCCGGACATACCATTACTAATCCAGGACATAGCTATATTGAGGCTTTGAAACGACACAACCGACTCCAATCCAGAGTTCAGAAGTTTCCAGTGGTAATGAAATGGCTTCATGAAGTTGAGAATCCAAGCCAACATTTTATCGATATGCGCTATTCTGGCAGTGAGCCTGATGATGCAAGTTACAAACGCTGGCTAGACACATATCAGCGCCTCAGAGAGTGGTTACAGAAGCAAGCCACTCAACTTTAAGGAGGATGAAAATGCAGCAGACTTGGCAAGGGTCACTAAAGCAGGAAATTATAAACCACTATGTGCAGAATTTGCAAGAGTGGGTTGATGTAAATATTTCTACATCTGGCTTGTTGAATCTGACTATTGTGAGCGATCGCTTTGTCGGCTTATCCATACCTCAGCGCCAGGAGCAGGTATTGAGCTTCCTTCACCAATCACAGGTTTCTCATTTATCTCCTGGTTTTCTCTCCTTATATACACAAACAGAAGCCGAATCTCTTAATCTTTCACGTTTACAGGTTGTTGATGGAGCCTCAGTGTACACTTGGCAAGATTTAGCTATTGCATCAGCGAACCCTCAAAATCAATCTCAAGCACCTGTGCGCGAACCCCATGTGCCTAGGACAGTGACATTTTATTCCTTCAAAGGCGGAGTAGGTCGAACTACGGCATTAACCCACGTTGCTTGGATTCTGGCGATGCGCGGTCGCAAGGTTGTTGCTATTGATTTAGATCTAGAGGCACCGGGGTTGAGTACAGCCTTCAACCTAAGTCCACAACCGAGGTATGGGATTGTTGACTATTTTTATGAGCGTTCCTACTTGCCGAATGGAGTTGCGCCTAGTATTTCAATTACTCAAATATTTGGCGAAGTTAGAATACCTAACGCTACAGGGAGAGTATTCGTTGTCCCTGCTGGTTGTCTAGACCTAGATTATGTTTCGTCGGTTTCTGATCTTCGGGCTACTACCATTATTGATAGTGGTGAAAATCTTTGGTCTGTTTTTAGTCGTGAAATTCAAGACCAATTGAAGCCAGATATTCTGTTGATTGATTCAAGAACTGGAATTAATCAATGGGGAGCTTTATCATTACTTCAAGCGGCTGATGAGGTAATTATATTTCTTTTCCCTAATGAACAAAACAGACAAGGAATTGAGCTTCTTCTGCAATCACTTCAAGCTCTAAAAAATTTATCAATAAACTTTGTTTTCAGTCCAGTTCCTGATGTTACTGAAAGTGGGCTGGCTAAAGTAAGAAAAATTTGGAAGTCTTTATATAAAAAGATTAAAATTGTAACAAATGGAAACGATGAAACGGATGAAGATAATGAAGATGAGTCAGATTTGGATGATTCACAAACTGAAATAGAAGATCCACTGGTAGTTCCTTACCTTCAGCCAATTGCTTTAGCTGACAGCTATCCTGTGCCAGCATTGCTAGATTACTATACTCGAATTGCTAACCTGATTGATGAAGAGACTGATGAGCTTAAACGAAGAACTGTTTTAACTGGCACAGATCATCGTTGGAAGATTATTGAAAGCCTTCAATTTCCTGAAGTTAACGCTGCTGATCAAAAGCAAGATTTGAGTCTACTCTTTCAGCGTACTACTGATTTTGAAAAATTTTTAGATGATACTACCTGTCTGATCAGAGGTCGAAAAGGAACTGGTAAAACAGCTCTCTATTGGCTTTTGCTAAAACACGAAAGCGTTGCTCAACAACTAGCTCATGGTCGATTGGATAATACAGTGTGCTTTTCAGTTCACGGTAGATTTCATGAAAGCCGTCCCTCCCGTGATGAGTTTCAAGTGATTAATCAAGGTTTAGTCATAGGAGGTGAAGCCTGGGAAGCTTTTTGGAGAGCTTATTTACTGCTCAGAGCATTTCAATCAAAATGCTTCACTTTTCCAAGAGGAAATAAAGGCGAAAAATATAACCTTCTAAAGAGTATCCTTGAAAGTCTACCGGGAGAGGGTTGGCAGTCTGAACATACTAAGTCATTGATTCACTTATCAACTGATTCTGACTTGCGACTTCTAGTCATAGATGCACTAAATGTAATTGATGAACAAGCTCGCAAAAAGTCTCAAATACTTTGGTTCCTTTATGATGATCTAGACGAAGATTTTCTGGAAAAGGGAGGAATACGACAGCAAGCTCTGACTGGCTTATTTCAGTTCGTACAGGCTTGCGATGCACGTCGGTTAACAGCAATTCGATTCAAAATCTTCTTAAGAGAAGACATTTGGAATCGCCTAAATTTTGATAACAAAAGTCATTTCAATGGACGGGACCTTATCTTACAGTGGACTAAAATTGATTTTTTACGATTAGCACTTCGCCAAGCGATTCAATCTAAAGATTTTAAGAATTTAGTCGATCGATTCTCTCCTGTTGAAAGTATTGATCAAGCAAGTGAGGAGGTGATTGAGCGAACGTTGGAATTGCTTTGGGGAAGTCGTCGAAGAAGCGGTAGCAACGCTAAATATGTATCTAGATGGGTCCATGAACGTTTAACAGACTCAAGTGGCACTACTTTTCCTCGAAGTTTGAGCATATTGCTCAAAGGAGCAAAAGAGCAAGAGTTAAGCTACAAAGGACAATCATCAATTAAATCGCCTACAGACCGCCTACTTCGAGGAAAATCCCTAGAAATTGGATTGAAGAAAGCATCAGAAGAACGCTGCAATGGGATAAAAGAGGAATATCCTGATTTAATGAAGTTTTTCGACTCTCTCAAGGGTGTTTCAGCCCTATTGTCGAGAGAAGAATTGCAAACGGTGTGGCAGGAATCAGCAGAGGATGACAGATTACCATTTGATGAATTTGCGGATTTCCTGAGCAAAATTGGTCTTGCTGAATGGCGTGACAAAGAGCAGCGCTATAAATTTGCCGATATTTATGTATATGGTTTTGAGATGATTCGCAGAGGTACGGTTTAGTTAGATCTTAAACCTCAAAATATGGGGGCAGGCGCAAACGGTGCTGCCAATGCTTTTGGCAGCATCACGCCAACCTTCATTCTCGGCTACTTCTTGGGGCTTACGCACGATCTTCTCTCGATATTGCCCGCAAGGTATATTTTTGCCAAGTGGGATGCTGCCACACACTATGTCCAACCGGATAGCTTGGTGGATAACTTGATCTTACCGAGAGGATGCGGTCTGCAGAGAGCGCGATCGTAGCCATCAGATAGTGTTTCCCATTGTTGTTTCAGAATCAGACTGTACTAACACTTGTAAATAAAGTATCTTACATCTTGCACCACCACCAGAAACCGGGTTTCTTGCAAATAATTAAAGCTGAAACCCTTAATTCTTCGTTTAGAAACCCGGTTTCTCTTACCTTGTTGAGAATGGTGCAAGATATCAGGTATTAGATTACAAGGGATAAGCAAGTAAGTAGATTCAGGAGATAGCACAACGCCGCGCAGGCTCTGTAATTCCGCCAGTTACCGAATTGTCAAATTTTTTTATGAAGAATTATATAGAAATCTCTGGACACTCTGGCAAATCAGTAGCGAACCAAGGACGTTGGCAACTTTACTTACTTCTAGGTATAGCTACTAATGTAACTTTGTGGGCTTCAGCTTTTATTTATCTAAAGGTTACACCACCAACTTATACTAGTTCTTCGGCTATTAATCTGCCTGGATCGTCGTCAAATGCCAATGTTAATTTACCAGGCATTGGTCAAGCTTCGTATGAAAATTCGTCTCCCTACGCTACTGGTTCTTCTCAAGATCCAAGAGAAAATTATAAATTCGTTGCTGAAAGCGAACCTGTACTGAAGGCAGCAGCAGATCAGCTTAATATGTCCTTAGGAGAGTTTGGTAAACCGCAGACAAAGGTAATAGTTAACACCTCCATTGTGAGGGTTGAGTTCAAAGGTGCGAGTCCCCAAGAAGCTCAGCAGAAATCCTTAGCTTTTTACAAAGCTCTTGAAGCAAGACTCAATTATCTCAGAGATCAAGAGGCTATTGGACGAGATTTAGGTTTCCAAACAGGCCTCACTTCCTCGCAGAAAAAATTGCAACTCGCTCAGAAGCGTCTTTACGATTACAAAGCGCGTTCAGGTTTGAACTCTGACAATCAAATTAAGGATCTTGCAACCAACATTGAACAGCTACGTAAACAACGAGCCGAAATATTAGCGCAACAGCAGCAAGCTAGTGCTCGTCTGTTACAATTATCGGATAATTTAAAACTATCATCTGAGCAAGCTACAGATGCTTTTGTTCTTCAAACAGATCAGATATTTCAGCAGAACTTAAAAAACTATAGTGAAGCTAGCGCTGCTCTGGTTGTTTTAAAATCGAAATTTTTTCCGAACCATCCTACAGTAGTTGCAGAGCAAGCCAAGCGAGACGCTGCCGGGGAGGCAATGCTTGCCCGGAGTCAGTCGGTTTTAGGGCGACCACTCAGTCTGGCAAGCCTAAAGCAATTAAACCTTAGTGGTACTAACTCTGTCACCCCTCGGGAGACTCTTTTTCAACAAGTGGTTACAGTTCAGGTAGACCAAAAGGGACTCACAGCCCAAGCAATAGCAATAGACCAGCAGATTGCTCAGCTTGAGGATAGACTTAAAAAACTGGCACAGCAGGAGTCCAACTTGGATGCCCTGAAAAGGGATATGCAAGTTGCTGAAGCCGTCTTTTCCACTACTTTGACTAGACTGGATATTAGCAAGTCGAATGCATTGGGTTCTTATCCACTTATTCAAATTGTCGCAGAACCAAGTTTACCCGATGGTCCTACTGAACCAAAAGAAACATATATTTATCTAGGTGCGGCTCTAGGCTCCCTTTTTTCAACCACCGGTGTGGTGTTACTCTGGCTGCGCGATTGCTCAAAGCACAGCGCCTTAAGGGGCGATCGCAAACGCAAAACGAACGATATCTAAATAAATTGAATTAAATATTCACATGTTACTCAGTCATAACTAGTACATGACGGCGGAAATAACGCTACCATCTCAAACAGCCAAAACCCTTGTATTTCAAGCTTTTTAATTTTTAATTTTTAATTTTTAATTCCAAGGGAGCGGTACTAGTAGTCCACCAAGGAAACAATGCCTTTGTTAATAATTTCTCAGAAACCCGGTTTCTTTTAGAAACCGGGTTTCTTGAACCCCGCAAAGTTGCTTTGGCAGAGTACTAGGTGCAAGGTTATTAGCCAGTTGTTGACTCATTTTTTGTTGGAAGGACTTGCAATGAAGCCTATTAACTTTCCTGAACGCATAATCTGGTATTCGATAATCGGTACTTATGGTTTTTACCTGATTGGCGGTCTATACATTGTGGGGTCAGTTTTAGGCTGGATATTATTAATTTATTTGTGTAAAAAGCTGTGGAACCAAACAGAAGCAACACCCCCAGAAGAAAGGATTACAGTTCCTTTGATCGTTTGGATTTGGATCGGGGGAATGCTAGTTATGGAATTAGCTCTGATTGCAGGGCATTTTAACTTTGATTTGAGTCCGAGCTTACTGATTAAATCTTCAATTGGTTGGGCTAAGGGGTGGGCTTTATTAGCCATATTTCCTTTAGTTGGCTTGTTAAATATCCGACCTCAATTACTCTGGCGAGCTGCTTGTATCGTCTGTTTTCAAACATTGGTTTTCTCACCTGTGTTTTTTTTGGCATACCTACTCCACTTACCGGAAATGCCTTATGTTTCTCCCTTAAGAATTGTTGGTGGACCAAGCGATGAGTTTTTTGCCTTCAGGCTTTACGAAATCGATCCAGGCAATATGTTACCCCGGTGGCGACTTTTTACTCCCTGGGCACCAGCTTTAGGCTTTATGGCCAATGTTTACTTTTTTATGGCTTTACAAGAAACTAATAAAAAATGGCGCTGGTTCGGTATAGCTGGCAGTATTTTCATGTGTATTATTTCCGCCTCCCGCTTGGCTTTATTATCCATAACAGTAGTTTTTTTGCTTACTAAGTTATTAACCAATTTAACTCGCCCAGTCGTTTTAATTGCCTTAGGCTTTGGCAGTTTCATCAGTAGTCTAATCACAACCACTCTATTCAATAGTTATGAAGCTTTTCAGCAGACATTCAAAGACGCTAGACCAGACTCTTCTCGAGTTCGTGAAGCTTTAGCTAAAGTTGCCCTCTATCGTTGGTGGAATGAAGCACCTATTTGGGGACATGGCGTTGTAGAATCAGGACCGCATTTAGTGGAACATATGCCTATTGGCTCTCACCATACTTGGTATGGTCTTTTATTTGTCAAGGGTGTTGTCGGAAGTTTATCCTTAGCTTTTCCTCTGTTATGTAGTTTTTTATATCTATTGGTTATCGCTCAAAAAAGTGAAACTGCAAAAGTTGCTTTGAGCATGATATTAATCCTATTTCTCTACACATTCGGTGAAAATTTAGAAATTTTATCCTACCTCTATTGGCCTAGTTTGCTAATAATGGGCATGGCATTTAAAGGAAAAGAGCAGACTCATATCTCTCTTAGTAGGCACAATGAAGCAACGTCTATTTAGAGGCTGAGTTACCAGAAAAAATGTAATTGTCTTGAATTTACATAATAGCAATGCTAATCAATAAGCTGAAGGAGCGATTATCTGGTCAATTTATTCGTAATGTCGGTTGGCTAGGGGGGGCAGAGTTAGCAAATCGGATCTTCCGCTTGGGGACAACATTTACTTTAGCTCGCATGTTTAGCCCCCACGATTACGGACTCGTATCAGTCGTTTTAACTACCTATGAATTTACAACTGTTTTTACCCTCCGATATGGGATTGGAGCTAAGATTATTCAGGCTGATGAACAGGATGTAAAAGTAATATGTGACACATCATATTGGCTGAATTGGATTTTGTGTTGTTTGCTTTTTGCTGTTCAATGTGTTGCCGCATTTCCGATTGCTTGGTTTTATCAAGATAACCAAGTTATTCTGCCTATCTGTGTCCTCGCCTTAGTCTACTTAATGCTGCCGGTTTTCATGGTTCAGTCTACACTGGTTCAACGAGAGAACCGACTAAAAATTACAGCTTTATGTAATGTCACACAGTCGATATTGAGTAATATTCTAACTATCGGTCTGACCCTATTGGGTTTAGGGATGTGGGCTGTGGTGTTGTCCATAGTCCTAACGACACCAGTATGGATCGCGATCAATTATATGTATCATCCCTGGCGACCTCCTAAGTCCTTTAAGCTTAATCGGTGGCAGGAAATCGTTAATTTTAGCAAAGATTTACTTGGCGTAGAATTACTAGCTAAAGTCAGAGGTAATATAGATTATTTAATAATTGGACGTTTTTTGGGAATTAATGCCCTAGGAATATACTATTTTGCTTTCAATGCTGGATTAGGGATTAGTCAGAATGTGATGAATGCATTTACTTCGGCTTTATTCCCTCATCTTTGTGCTGCTAAGGGAAACTTTAAGCAGCTGAAGGAACGCTATTTTAGTAGCCTCAAATCCACTGGCATAATCGTAGTTCCACTCATTCTTCTACAATCGAGTTTAGCTCCGTTCTATGTGCCGATTGTTTTTGGGCAAAAGTGGGTGACGGCAATTCCAATCTTAGTACTTATCTGCCTCTCTGGTTTGCCGCAACCCCTTGCTAATGCCACTTACTTGCTACTAAAGGCTGTTGGTAAAACACAAATCGTTCTCTACTGGAATCTCATTTATACTGTAATCTTTGCGATTTCCTTGCTAGTAGCTGTGAGATGGGGAATCTTTGGGGTAGCCGCATCAGTACTCATTTGTCAAGTAGTATCGCAGTCTATCTTCAATCCCTGGGCTATTAGATATGTCTTCGGCAAGAATTCTCATGAAGCACTTGCAGAAAAATCATGAATACGACTGCGATCAAGTGTGTAAGTTTTAATGTCGTAGAGGTATACCATATGCACAATGCTCCTCTAGTTTCAGTTATTATCCCAGCCTATAATGCTGAGCGCACAATTTTAGAAACGATCGCATCAGTTCAGCAACAAACCTGCTCAGATTTTGAGATAATTGTCATTAATGATGGTTCGACTGACCGAACTTTAGAATTGCTTAGTTCCGTTGAAGACCCTCGTCTCCAGATTTTTTCCTACAGCAATGGCGGTCTACCAACAGCTCGCAATCGCGGCATCTCTCATGCGAGGAGCGAGTTTATAGCACTTCTTGATGCCGATGATTTATGGACACCAGATAAGTTGGAACTGCAACTAGCCGCCTTGCAACAGCATCCAGAGGCAGGAGTTGCTTATAGCTGGACTTATTTCATGGAGGAACAAGGAGAATCTTTATCTTTCCACCCATGTGAACCCATATTCTTTGAAGGTAATGTTTATGCCAACTTGTTAGTTGGTGATTTCATTTACAACGGCTCGAATACTTTGATCCGCTCTCAAGCTATTGAGTCCACAGGAGAGTTCGATCCGACACTTAAATCTTGTGAAGATTGGGACTATTGGCTGCGGCTAGCGGCGAGTTGGTCTTTTGTTGTAGTCCCCAAGCACCAAGTTTTCTATCGTCGCTCTTCAGGAGCAATGTCCTCTAAAGTTGAGGTGATGAAGGAAGCAAGTCTCATAACGCTGGAAAAGGCATATCGAGCCGCTCCACCGGAACTTCAATATCTTAAGAATCAGAGCTTTACTAGTTTTCACAAGTACTGTGCAGATCTATATCTGAAGCACAGCACTGATATGAGTGGAGTTAAGGAGGCTGGGCAGCACTTGTGGATGGCAATCCGCTTACAGCCGCAGAGTTTACTAAACAAAAGATTTCAAAAGTTAGTACTCAAGTTTCTCTTGCTACGGATATTCTCACCTGGAATTACTCACAATTTTCTCCATTTAATCAAAAAAATTCGCACAAATCGTCACCCTCTACTTCAACGATGAAAAAGTTTTCCAAGTTGCTAAGTACTTCACCTCAGATCTTGCACCAACCCCTGGCGAATAGAATTCGCGGCTATACAAACCAAGTCCCTTCGGGTTCGCAGTCCCCTACGGAGGGAAACCCTCCTTCAGGGCTGTCTCACCGCCTACGCGGACTCACGGAAAATCAAGGGTTTGAAACCCGCGTACTGCTTCGCAGAAGCCGAAGGCTAGGCGGGTTTTGTCTGTGTAGCCGCGAATTCTATTCGCCAGGTGCAAGATATCAGTCACTGACAAACACCCCATCGCAGCCGACAATCGCTTTACTACCATATGGCGATCTGATTGAAGATTTTTTGGACAGCATCGGGATTTCATTTGAGGTTTTCTGTAACGAGTTTATGGGCAGTTGGATGTTCGGTTACATCGATGCTTTGCAAATGGTCGGTGTGCGGACGGTGCTGTTCTGTTTTTCGGCTCGTGTTGCTGAACCATCCCGCTTTACACATGCGCCCACTGGCGCTACGATCTGCGTTCTGCCAGCTCCTAGGATTTACCGCGCCTACCGTGCTGTTCGACGCCAGACCCTCAATGTTTCGGGGGTGAGCGAGAACAAGAAGTTCAGCGATGTCTACGCCACCCACAGTACCCGCTCTTCCCTATTAGTAGCACTCAAAGACGCAGTTAAAAACTTAGGCTCTTATCTATCTACGCCTCTGCAGTTGTTTGCCCAAGAACTACGGCGCGAGGGCTGTGATGCTATTTTGTGCCAGGAGTATGAGTACGCCCGCTTCGACGCCAGTGTGCTTTTGGGGCAGTTGATGCGTCTGCCAGTGTTTGCTACTTTTCAAGGCGGCGACAAGCAGCAAAGCTTCCTCGAATACCCTCTGCGCCCCCTGGCAATGCGGGCATGTACAGGTTTAATCATTGCCACGCAAACCGAGAGCCAGCGGGTAGGTGCTGACTATAAAGTGCCTCCTGCCAAGGTAGCTCGTATTTTCAACCCACTAAATGTGG
Organism: uncultured bacterium; assembly: GCA_964246695.1. Taxonomy (GTDB): domain Bacteria; phylum Cyanobacteriota; class Cyanobacteriia; order Cyanobacteriales; family Nostocaceae; genus Stigonema. The sequence goes on along the minus strand of CAXTSI010000045.1, from coordinate 11,195 downwards.
CAACATGGTGTGCTATTGACCGCAAGGAGGCACGGGCGTTCGTCGGCATCCCGCTTGATGCCCGGGTGGTAGTGTGGCACGGACGCGTCGAGATAGAGCGCAAGGGGCTGGATGTCCTGCTAGACGCTTGGAATCAGATCTGCTGTGAGCGTCCTGAGAAGGATCTGCGGCTGCTACTAGTAGGAACGGGCAGCGATGCGAACAAACTGCGCCAGCGCATTGAAACTATGCAACTGCGGGGCGTACTGTGGGTAGACGAATTTGTGCGCGATCGCACCCGAATTCAGCAATACCTTTCTGCTGCTGACGTTTACACTCTGCCGTCCCGACAGGAGGGCTTTCCAGTAGCACCGATTGAGGCAATGGCTTGCGGTTTGCCTGTGGTAGCAGCTGATGCTCCCGGTGCTTGCGACATTCTTGAGGAGGGCGAGGCACATGGTGGGCTAGTAGTGCCACGTGGTGATGCGACGGCGCTGGCGTTAGTCCTCGGTCGTGTTCTGGATGATGAGGCTTGGGGGCGCGAGTTGGGTAAGCGTGCTCGGAACCGGGTAGAGAACTGCTTTTCGCCTCTTGCGATTGGCAAGCAACTCCGTGAGTTTCTCATCAGCAGCCAAAGACCAGGCGGATAGCCAAGTGGATAATTCTCGGACTCCGTTTGGATGCTATCAGCGATTTAGGCGAATTTAGCCAGCAGGTAGTATTTCCATTGCTAGATCTCAGATTAAAGTACTATAGAAATCCTATTTGAATTGTGAAAATTTAAAGTGCAAGAAACCCGGTTTCTTGAAGAAACCGGGTTTCTCGGCTTTCACGAATTATTTAGGATCGCTATAACACTACAAACTGAGATCGTAAGTGAAACAATCGGTCTTAAAAATGAAAAAAGTCTCTGTTATTATTCCGGTTTATGGAGTCGATAAGTACATAGCTGCTACGGTGCAATCCGTTCTCGATCAAACTTATAAAAATTTCGATATTCTGATTATTGATGATGCTTCTCCTGACAGGAGTATAGAGATTTGTCAGCAATTCACAGATCCCAGAATTAAAATCATTCACCAGGCAAATCGAGGACTAGCTGGAGCTAGAAATACTGGTATTCGCCATGCCGAAGGAGAATATTTAGCTTTTTTAGATGGAGACGACCTCTGGCTACCAGAGAAGCTAGAAAAACAGATTGCTCACCTGGAAAATTCACCAGCAGTTGGTGTTAGCTTTAGTCGCTCTGCTTTTATGAACGAAACTGGAAAACCCTTAGGTACGTACCAGATGCCTAAGCTTAAAGGCATCACCACACCCTATTTACTTTGCCGCAATCCAGTTGGCAATGGTTCAGCTCCGGTGATTCGCAGGGAAGTTTTTGATGCTATTAAATTCCCAGATAATCTTCACGGTACTGTAGAAGATTTTTATTTTGACGAACACTTCCGCCAATCGGAAGACATCGAATGTTGGATTCGCATTTCCATTCAGACTGATTGGCAAATAGAGGGTATTCCTGAAGCTCTAACGTTATACCGGGTGAATTCCGGCGGACTTTCAGCAAACATCCTCAAACAGTTAGATTCTTGGGAAAAGGTGATTCAAAAGACACGCTCTCACGCTCCAGAAATAGTTACTCAATGGGAAAAACTGGCCAGAGCCTACCAGTTGAGGTATTTAGCTCGCAGAGCAGTACGTCTGCAAGATGGTTCAATGGCTGTGGAACTTGTTAATCGAGCTTTGGCGACCAACTGGCGTATCCTGCTTGAGGAGCCACGCCGTACACTGATCAGCTTGGCTGCTGCCTATTTCCTTTGGCTCCTGCCTCAGTATTTTTACAGTCAAATTGAGGCTTTTGCTTTAAAGAACACAGGGGCTACCCAAAGACGCCGCATTGTGCAAGACCAGTCTAGTTAATGAATCAAGTCAGCAGTCGGACGGTCTTATATTTAAGGATTGGTGTATGTCTTATGAGCGATCGCCGTTTCTGGACTCTGTTAGTAAAAATCACCTGCATTGCGACTATTGCCCTGGCTACTGCCATAGCACTTGCACCTCTTAAACCTGCTTGCAGCATGAAAGATAGCTATCACTGGACTAGTGTTTCCATTGGGGGAGGTGGTTATGTTACAGGCGTTTATCTGCATCCGCTACAGCAGGATCTCGTCTATATCAAAACCGACGTAGGTGGCTTTTATCGTTGGAATTCAGTAGATAAAAGATGGATTCCGCTAACTGACCACTTTGGGCTGCAACAGAGGAACTATTATGGGGGAGAAGCGCTAGCACTTGATCCGAAAAACCCAAATACTGTCTACATAGCAGCTGGCAAACACACTGCCAGTTGGGCTGGCTTGGGGACAATTTTTAAGTCCACCGATCAAGGGAAAACCTGGACAAAGTTGAACATAGACTTACCGATGGGCGGCAACGAGACTCAAAGGTGGGTGGGAGAAAGACTGGTCGTCAATCCGTTTAATTCTAATGCGATCTTATTTGGTTCGCGGTTGAATGGGCTATGGAAGTCGTCGAATGGTGGCGCAACGTGGGGAAAAGTTACCTCCTTCCCCGGAAAGCCTAAAGCAGATATTGGGATCGCGAGCATCGTGTTTAACAACAAGGTGTCTGGGCTGGTCTATGTCAATGCCTACGAAGACGGGATATATAAATCCACCGACACGGGTGTTACGTGGAGCAAAATAGCCGGAAGTCCACAAGGTGCGAATCGAATGGCTGTTGCTAGCAATGGAACCCTGTATGTGACGCATACCTCAGGAGTTAGCAAATATGCCAACAGTGTCTGGAGCAATATCACGCCCACTAACATAAAAACTAGATTCAACGCCCTTTCAATAGATCCAAATAACCCTAATCATCTTTTAATCGTTAATAACCAGGATGACTCACGTAGCACTAGTAGAATATTTCAATCTACTAACAGTGGAGCTACATGGCAACAGAAAACGTGTACCTTGAACCCTCAAGTGCCCTGGTGGCCAGACTGGTTTTTTGCCTCGGCAACTTCTGCCATTGAATTTGACCCGAAAATTCCTGGCAGGGTCTGGTTAACGGACTGGTTCGGAACATGGCGGACAGACAACATCAATATACAGCCGTCTGTCTGGTTCAACCATGAAAAAGGACACGAGGAGCTGGTTAGCTTCGCGCTTGTCTCACCTCCAAGTGGATCGCAGTTGTTGAGCGGCATGGCTGATGTAGACGGGTTTAATCACAGCCGGGGACTAGATGCTTACCCGTCTACACAGCTTGGCGGCAAGACTGGTCCCTGGTTTCAGGACACCTACAGCCTTGCCTACAGCGAAAGCAACCCGGCGCGGATGGTGCGCGTTGGCGGTAACCGATGGAACAATACTTATACGGGAGCCACTTCGACAGACGGCGGACTGACGTGGACAAAGTTTTCGTCATTTCCGCCGAACACAATACCCCTGCGCGTAGCCATGTCGGCAACCAACCCAAATCTGTTCGTGGCGATTGTCAGTGAGGGGCAACCCAGGCGTACAACCGACGGCGGAACTTCGTGGAGTACAGTATCAGGATTGCCTAACGGACCTGAAGGACCGTGGTACTGGGGTCAACCACTGGCGGCGGACAAAGTCAATGGCAACATGTTTTACTACTACAGTGACGGTAAAGTCTACCGCAGTAGTAACGGGGGTGCATCCTTCAGTATTGTGAATTCATCGCTTCCGAAGGAAGGTTGGTCTATGCTGAAAACAACTCCGGGGGTCAGCGGCGAAGTCTGGGTCAGTCTCAACTGGAACGGACTTTATCGCTCAACAAATGGTGGCATGACGTTCGCTCATATTGCTGGAGTGGAGAGAGCTTATTTATTTGCATTTGGGAAACCGCAGACGAAAAGCACAATTCCAGCGCTGTATGTGTATGGCAAAATCGCTCTTCAGGGTGAAGGAATTTTTCGTTCTCTAGACGGAGGCAAAACATGGGCAAGCATTGGCGATCGCACCAAGCCCATCGGCGATGACCCTAATGTGATGGAGGCAAGTTCTCAGCAATTCGGACTAGTCTTTATTGGCACTAACGGCAGGGGAATCTACTACGGAACTCCCTAAGATAACAGTCAGTTTATTGAGCTAGAAGTACAAGTTTCATTAGACAACTGCTCGTTTTCCTAACTAATGTCAGCAACTAAGCCAGCTAACAGATTGAGTCGGAAATTAAGTACAATATGAACAAAAACATTAGTACAATTACGCAAATAGTTGGGTCAGTTGAAATAAATTTAAATAGTAGAGCTTGTTTTCTAAATTCATTTATAGTAAGATTTTTTTAAATTAAAAAATAAATCAGTAATTTTTCGGTTGACTTGTTTTGTTTGTCTGTCCTTGTCCCAAGTAGTTGAGCTGTTACTAGCGTAGCTGCAGAGGCACAAGGGCGGTCAGGTGGATCTGTCAACGCGCATATCATAATAACCTCAGTAAAAAACCTGACACTGGCGGAGGTATTATAGTGGAGCAAATTTTGCTCAACCTATACCCCAGCCAAGCTTTTCCGATTATCTCTATAAGCGTTGGGACCTATTAGATAGTGTTAGCTATTATTAGTTGGGTGAGTTTCCTGGGTCAATTGCGCCGGAAAACTCATTTATTTACCCCCTTGTACACTAGCTTTTCGGTGCTGGTGTTATTGATACTAGGGCAACAAGGCTTGAACCTCTCGATAGAACTCCTCAAGTCTAGAACCGCCGACTGGGTAACCCATATTTTACTAGTAGAGCGTCAAGGAGAAAATCTACTTCACGCTTTGATAGATGAGTCTAGCGCCTCCTTAGCGGCTGACACTAAGGCACAGACAGCTTTCTACAGCAACTTTAACTGCTTATACAATCTGCTACAGGACAACCCTAACCAACTCAAGCTACTCGATCGGATCAAATCTCTCCATGACTCCTGGCAAAGGGAGTTGAACCAGAGGGCAATCTCTGATGCCAGCATGTATACCTTGGCGGAAAAGACCTTATACGATTCTTTACTCACCCAAGTTTTGCTCCTGCTTGAGCGCGAGGAGATACTTTTGGGGGAGGGTAAACAACGCTTAAATCAATTATACCATATAAACACGGCTGTAAACATCCTCGCCAGCGCGATCGTCTTGGCAGGAGTCTGCTTGAACTTCCGGCTTTGGCATCGACGAGTCCTAGTTCCCCTGCGCAAGTTGACGGAAGTAGGCAAAGTTCGGACCTGCTATTCGTCTGCCGACGAAATCGGTCAGATGGCTGAAGTTCTGGACGCAATGGCAAGCGAGGTTAGCCAGCGTCAGCAACACATTGAGGTGCGCAACCAACACCTTGAGGACATGATATGCGCTCTATCCCACGACCTGCGCACCCCCCTGCTTGCTACCCACACCACCCTAGACTCCATGCTTAAAGGAGCTTTTGGTCACGTGAGTGACACGTGGAGGGAAGTGTTTGAAGAGTACCGCCAAGCTAACGAGGATCTCCTCAAGCTTGTGGAAACCCTTTTAGACGTCTCTCGCTATGAAGCTGGTCGTAGCCCTTACCTGAACTGCGATCCCCTTAACTGGGAAAAGATTTTTGTCAAAGTAATTACCCAGATTAAAGCCGCTTCAAACCGTGAGTTTGCCCTCACCTATAAAATTTCTCCATCACTGCCGACCGTCTACGGCGATCGGTTAGAGATCCAACGGGTTTTACAAAACCTGCTTGAGAACGCTATACGGGTAAGTGAACCCAACAAGGAAATTTTCCTGGAAGTAGCGACCCTCGGAAAAGCCCAAGTGCAGGTTTCCGTGCGCGATCACGGTTCAGGGATTGCGCCGCAGGATAAAGAACAGATCTTCCACCGCTTCATTCAGGGACAAGGCCAGCGTGGGAGATCGGGGCTTGGTCTGTACTTGTGTCGTCAAATCGTTGAGGCTCATGGAGGCACTATTAGCGTCGAAAGTACTCTCGGAAAGGGTAGCACCTTCGGGTTTACCCTTCCAGTTGCCACAGATGAAAAGGAGATGAGGAGTGATGTTTGACATTGGGGAACAGAAACCCGTGCAGATTCTATTGGTCGATGACCATGCTTTGATCCGCCGAGGTATGAAAGGTCAATTTAGCCTTGAACCTGGCTTTAGTATAATTGGAGAGGCGGTTGACGGTGCACAGGCTATTGAATTGGCTGCTCAACTCCAGCCAGATGTAGTTTTGATGGACATTGATCTGCCTGTCATCGATGGGATCGCCGCCACGCAGCGGATAAAAAGTCACCACTCTGCCACTCGGATCATCGCCTTGAGTGCGTTTGATAACGACACCCAGGTGATCGGAATGCTCGCTGCAGGTGCGGAAGGTTACTGCCTTAAGACCATCGAGTGGGAACAACTCATCGCTGTTATTCAATTGATCCTTCAAGGTGGTGCTTATCTAGACCTTCAAATAGCTCAAAAGGTTTCCCGCATGCTCAAGCCCACCGTTGTCTCCCGCGAGGTTCCTGCATCTGAACTCCAACAACCGATTCTCAGTAATCGTGAGTTCGAGATTATTAAACTGATTGCGGAAGGATGCTCAAACCAGGAAATTGCCACTAAGCTCTACCTCTCACTAGGAACCGTCAAGTCCTATGTGCGTATGCTCCTTAACAAACTCAGCGTTGACGATCGCGTCCAAGCAGCAGCTCTAGCTGTGCGCGAAGGGTTGATTTAAGCCAGATGGTAGCCTTCAGCAAAGCCGAGTATCGGCTTGAGCATTGTCGTCGCTATTAATTTTTGCACTTCTTAAAACATATAAGCATATCAGTACCATTAACCCGGCAAAAAGTAGGTAAGACTGGATAATATTCAAGTTAAATTTTGCATGGGCTAGTTTCTGCGTGACAGCGAAGTAGTTACTAGCTAATAGGTAACTTATGCACAAATAAGGAATTGTTATTCTGCCAAATATTTTTTTCTTTAATAGACAAGGAAGTAGGAAAGCATATATCGGTATAAGAACACCATAGTGATGTTCCCAAGCAACTGGAGAAGCTATAGTGCAGGTGAGTCCAACAATAGCCAAATCAGTTACACTTCCTTGACCATTTGCTTTTTTCGGCGGGAACAGCGCCAGAGAAATCAAAGCTATTGAACTAATTGTTGTTCCAGCATAAACGTAAGGATTGAAAGGAGGAAAGGAATGACTATCAAAGTTTAAATTATCCCCATTAAATAACAATCGATTCAATAACCCATTGATTGACTGATTGGGATAAAAAGCCTCACCATGCTTAGAGATGAATGATAAGACGCTTAGGTAATTAATATTATCTGCAATACCAAATACCAAGATTGCAACTGAAATACCAGTTATGACTGTAGTGAACATGGCTAGTGTGAAAGATAATTGTTTACGCAAAACCCCCCAAAGAAGAATAATTACATACTGAGGCTTGATCAAGCACATAGTCCCGGCTATCACACCTGAAATTACTTTCTTTTCCTTCATCCAACACCAAAACAATATAGCAAATAGGGAATTAATCCAAGCTTGTATCTGTCCTAAGCTATAAGCTCTGATTACAGGATAAAATGTTAACGCCAAGCAAAATATAAGAGTATTTCTAGTAACTAAATCAATCTGGTAACCATAATTTTTGCTTGGCTCTACATTACGAGTAAAGCTTAAATTAAATATCTGGATTACAAAATATATCATTACGACTACAAAGAGCCAAGAAAACACTTTAAAGACACCATAAAAAGATATACCAATATTTTTGACAAAGTTGTAAATAATGTTTACGGGGTAAAAAATTAGTAAAGAAGTAGGTGGATACTGAAATTTAACTTTTTGAGCAAAAAATATTTCATCATAAAGTGGCTTCTGATGCTCAAAATTAACATAATCAAATGCATGTTTCATCGGAAACCATGAGTCCGCATGATCCTGTTTAAATAGCAAAAACAATTTTATGTGATATCCGATCGTGTCATCAATAGATGTGAAAAACATGACTATTAAACCAAGATTAATAAAGATGATATTAATCAAGGTAAATAGGAAAATCTTTTGTGTTAATGGAGTTAATCCACTCCAATATTTAAGTAAATTTTTCATTGACATCCATCCTTACGAGATCTAGTTAAGCCAGAGTCTTGACATTAACTTGAAATGATTTAAAACTTTGTGGAGTCCACCAGCGGGCAATACTTGAGTCGATCTGCCAGAAACCCGGTTTCTTGGAGAAACCGGGTTTCTTATTTTCGCCTATCTGCCAGAAACCCGGTTTCTTGGAGAAACCGGGTTTCTTATTTTCGCTTAACCGAGCAGTATTGCACCAGCGGGCAGCTAATAATACTCCCAGTAACAAAATTCCGCCAAAAAAGTAATGAGATATCAGCAACCTAACCAATAGATTTTGGGATTCAATAAGTGTTACAGGCGGTGATATTAATAATATGCTCAGCACCACTAAGCTAACCCAAAGCCGTCCCTGAGGAACTGCTAATCTATTGCCAAGATACAGAGATACAGGTAACAATAGTAGTAAATAGTAGTGTGTCCAAGAGATTGGACTAGTGACTAGTGCTAGACAAAGGAAAATAGAAAACTCCAACTTCTCCACCTCTAATGTGGTAGATGCTTTTGAACGCCAACATACCCAGAGAGTTCCGCCTGCTAGTACTGAGAGCAACACATATTGCATAATTTTGAAGCGCCAGCCTACTTCTGTGGGCAGCCAGTAAGTTAAACTGTTGTTAGTTAGCAAACGAGCTAAGAAAGCGCTCACTGATTGAACATTGAACGCAGCTAGAGGTTTACCAGCAAAAGGTTCAATACATTGATGCAGCCATAATAGGTGTAGCTCAATCCCAAACAGCAGTAGCGATGCTCCTACAATAGTTAGTAATGATGCAATAAACCCCACTATTACTCGCCATCGTCCTCTAAGAAAGAAATAGACTCCTAAGAGAAATAGTGGAATTTTCAGCAAAGCAGCTATTCCCAATAAAATTCCCAGCCAAAGCTCGTGCTTCTTTTCAAGGCAAAAGAATGCTGCTAGTAATAACAATAATACAAAATGAGTAATATTCCCTTCTCGCAAACTGTTATAAAGGGGACCATTGATTACAAAAACTCCAATTAATGCTATTCGTTTCCATCCAGAAACTTTGGTTAGCTTTAGAAGTAAATAACAAGTTGTCAGAACAGCTAAACCACCTGTAATGGTGAATAAAATTTCGGCAGTCTGGCACTTAAGTAAGGAAAAAGGTGTAAATAAAAACGCAATTATTGGAATATTTACGAACTCCGGAGGCTGCTGATTGTACAATTCAAATGGATTGTGTAAAATCAAGCGCCCAGCAGGGTAATAAGCTTTAGTAAAGTCGCTGAACAACATGCGCGGTTCAGAAAAAGTTACATTAAATAACATCATAAATAAGGCAGGCAATCCATAGCCTAGCCACAAATTCCATCGCTGTTTCAGGAATTTCTGACCTATAGTATTTACCCCAAATGTAACTAAGATTAGGAAGACAAAAACTAGGTAATTTTTCATTGTCAACTGCTTTCTAGACGTCCAAACTTGTGGGAATAATTTTGAATAGGCTTGATTTTGTATTTTTTCTCTAGTTCTGATTGCCATCCTTGGGAGAAACCGAAAGGCGTGAACAAAAACACATCACTAAATTCATCACGAATTTCGGGTATCTTTGGTTCAACGACTAACTGAAACCGCACTTTTGGATCGAGCAGATAACTAAGAGATAGAATTTCAGTAGAAGTGTAGCCATAACTGCTGCTGATCAAAAGCGGACGGCTGGCATTGTTGATTATTTGAGGTAGCTGCATATCAAATCTAATCGCCTTGCTCAAACCAATATTTTTTTGGGAACTAATTGCACATGACGCAACTCCAACCGAAATTAGCACAGCCAAGAGCGTTTGCCAGATCCTTCGCTGTGACATATTAGCAGAGATAATTTGGGTAGAAAAAAGGTAAGCAATAGCTAGTTCTATACCTAAATAAAAGGGAATAAAATATCGAAAAGCAAACGACCTCGCTCCCCCAAAAATTAAATCTGGCAGGATCAGGGCTAGGGATGTAACTCCCATTAACGTCAAGACAAATAACCAAATCTGTTTTGGAGTCTGACGACAGAGAAAATAAATTGGATAGCTGACTATCATTAACAAAATGAGTACCAGCAAATAAAATCTTAATGAGCCAACAGTTCCAAGACCTAAGTTAAATAAAACACACATAATGCCCGTAAACCATGCGCCTACTAAATCCAGCAGGGACGATTTTTCTAATGCCCAAGCCATGGAAGTCTGAATCTGGCGCAAGTGAGTTATAACAATCAAAATCCAAGGCAAGAAAGTTAGAAGCGCTGCTAGCGATGCCGCCAGATAAGCAGTAAACGTCTTACTTAATCGGAAACCTTCTGTTGCAACTACGTAGATGCCATGTCCAATTGCAACCAACGCTGAAAATGGGTGGCAATAGATTGCTAACGTTAGAGTTGCCGAATATATTGCCCAATAAAACCTTGTTTTTAACCGCATTGCTTGCAGCAGTGCTGCACTTGATAGTAAGATTGTCACCGTCCATAAACTGTACTCCCGCGCTTCTTGGGCGTATAGTACGTGAAATGGCGAGACAGCTATGAGCGCAATTGCTACCCAGCCCACTAGTGACGACTTAAATAATTCCCTGCATAGCCAATAGGTAGACGGAAAGACTAGCAAACTAATGAAAGCAGAGAAACTTCTGAGGGTTGCTACTGAGTTGCCGAAATATTGCCCCCAAAGTCGGATCAGCACGTAATATAGGGGCGGATGTTCTGGTGTTTCGATCGCTAAGGATTTGATTGTATCTATTAAGGATTTTTCAGGATTGGGGCGTTGATACTTTTGTAAATCTTCGATCCCGATGACGTGACCATCAAAAACTTGCTGAACAAATTCTGACTGTGTATAACCAGAGATTTGTAATGAGGTCAAAGCCTCATCGCGCCAGTAGACTTTTCGATCGAGATTCGCGAAGCGAAAAAACACTCCTAGTACTAACAAAACGATAATTAAAAAACTTAACGAAGTTGGCGGGAGTATCCAATTCTGGATTTGCTTGACTTTCACGTACTTTACCTTAAAGTGCTTAAACTGATATCTTGCACCATTCTCAACCAGACCTAAAAAACCGGGTTTCTCAACCAAAGATTAAGGGTTTGACCATTAGTCA
>CAXTSI010000044.1:0-28674 GCA_964246695.1 uncultured bacterium | reverse complement strand
TGGAACGGTTGACCGATACCCTAGGCTACGCTGCTTAAATGGATAAAGTCGAGCTCAGTAGGTGTGCAAAAAATGGTACGTTCCGACTTAGCAACTTCTGGCGTCATCTTCTCCATCGACACTGAAACAGGTTTCAAAGATGCTGTCTTAATTACAGCTGCTTATGGTTTGGGTGAAAACGTGGTTCAAGGAGCGGTTAATCCCGATGAATACTTAGTCTTTAAACCTACCCTCAAACATGGATACCGCCCAATTTTAGCAAAGCGTTTGGGTACGAAAGAAATCAAGATGGTTTATGACTTGGGTGGTTCTAAATTGACCAAAAATGTTTCTGTTTCCCAAGAGGACCGTGGCGCATTCGCCCTTAATGATGACGAGATTTTGCAACTTGCACACTCGGCTTGTGTGATTGAGGAACACTACTGCCAAGTACGTGGAAGTTACACGCCAATGGATATTGAATGGGCGAAAGACGGCATAACTTCGGAGTTATTTATCGTCCAAGCACGTCCAGAAACGGTGCAATCCCAAAAGGTGAAAAACGTTCTACGCAGTTACCATTTGAAACAAAAGGGTGAAGTGCTAGTTACGGGTCGGAGTGTGGGTGAGATGATTGGGCAAGGTAAAGTCAGAGTCATTCTCGATGTACATCAAATCAGCCAGTTTCAACCAGGAGACGTGCTAGTGACTAGCCGTACAGACCCGGATTGGGAACCGATTATGAAAAAAGCTAGTGCGATCGTCACAAATCTTGGGGGAAGAACTTGTCACAGTGCAATTATTGCCAGAGAGATGGGAATTCCAGCAATAGTGGGCTGTGGTAATGCAACTACCATGTTAAAAACGGGTCAGGAAATCACGGTTTCTTGTGCTGAAGGTGAAACTGGAAGGGTTTACCAGGGTCTATTGCTTTATGAAGTACAAGAAGTACCTCTAGAAAAATTGCCCCACACTCGCACTAAAATCATGATGAATGTGGGTAATCCTGAAGAAGCATTTGGCTTAAGTGCTATTCCCAACGATGGAGTGGGGTTAGCGCGAATGGAATTCATTATCGCTAATCATATCAAGGCACACCCGTTAGCATTGATTCATTTTGATGAGTTAGAAGATCAGCTGGCAAAATATAAAATTGCCGAGTTAACTGCCCAATATGAAGATAAAGCGCAATTCTTTGTAAATAAGTTAGCGCAAGGTATCAGTACAATTGCGGCTGCATTTTACCCCAAACCTGTAATAGTGCGTCTATCAGACTTCAAGAGCAATGAATATGCCAACCTCTTGGGTGGTAAACAATTTGAACCTAAGGAAGAAAACCCGATGATTGGTTGGCGTGGTGCTTCTCGCTACTACGATGAGCGCTATCGGGAAGGTTTTGCCTTGGAGTGTCAAGCGATGAAGCAGGTACGTGACGAGATGGGCTTAACCAACGTGATTTTGATGGTTCCATTCTGCCGTACTCCAGAAGAAGGTCAGCGAGTGCTGGCGGAAATGGCGAAAAATGGTTTGGTGCAGGGAGAAAATGGCTTGCAAGTCTACGTAATGTGCGAGTTACCTAGTAACGTGCAGCTTGCGGACGAGTTTAGCCAGGTGTTTGACGGGTTCTCCATCGGCTCAAACGACTTAACTCAGTTGACGCTGGGACTAGATCGGGATTCAGAGTTTGTGGCGCATCTGTTTGATGAACGCAATGAAGCTGTGAAGCGGATGATAGCGAAGGCGATCCGCACAGTCAAACAGCACAAACATAAAATTGGGATCTGCGGTCAAGCACCCAGTGATTATCCAGAGTTTGCTCGATTCTTGGTTGAACAGAGAATTGATTCAATTAGTCTCAACCCTGACTCAGTGTTAAAGACGTTGTTGGAAGTCGCCGCCGCAGAACAAAAGCAGGAGTTATGAGTATTGAGTTATCAATTTAAAACTCAATACTCATAACTCAAAACTTCTCACTAATTATTAACAAAAAAGGACTAACAACTATGTTTCACAAGATTTTGGTTGCTGTAGATAATAATACAGAAAATACTGAAATAAATCGGCACGTTTTTAATGAAGCCGTATCTTTGGCAAAAGTAATGCATGGAAGTCTGATGTTGCTCCACGTTTTCTATCCCATTGAGGATCAATTCCTTAACCCTTTGGTTATTGAACCACATATTATGTATCCCATTGCATACAAGGAAGCGAGCGAGCAATACATGAAGCGGTTAGAAGAATTTAAACAAGAGGGAATAGATTTTTTAAAATCCCTATGCAATCAAGCAAGATCTGCTGGTGTGAACAGTGAATTTACTCTAAAAGCTGGCGTTCCAGGTCGCGCGATCTGTCAAGTGGCTCTTACTTGGGAAGCTGACTTAGTTATTATGGGTCGTCGGGGTCATCGTGGACTAAGTGAGTTTTTACTGGGTAGTGTTAGCAATTACGTGCTTCATCATGCCCCTTGCTCAGTCCTAACATTGCAAGGACCGATTAATGTAAATACAGCAGATGTTGTGCAAGCAGCCTCAGCTTGAGATGAAAAGTGGTTTGATTGATGGGGGCTGGCTGGTATTCCCTCATCTATCTACTTAGCAAAATCTAAAACTAATTATCAAAGGTTTTCCAAAGGAGAAAAAAAATGAACATGAATTTGAATAAAATCAGCAAATTTCTTGTAGCTTTGCTATCAGCCTTGCTGCTGCTTTTATTATGGGGAACTGCGGTAGTGTAAAATAGGCTACCATTTACCGAAATATGCTGAGGAGATAAACCTTTGAAACAGGCTGTCTTAAATACACGAGCAATAGAAACCTTTGAAAGTATTCTAGAAGCTCTAAAAAACCGTGAGGGCTTAAAGAATCAGTTTTCTGGCCAAGAGGAAATGAGGCAGATTGCTGCACAGCTAACTGTTGCGGTTATGCTTGTAGAAGAAATGGAGAAGGTAAGAACAGATCTTCACAATGCTGTAACTAGCTTAGATTCATAACTCGGAGGTGTCGCTAAATTTGTAATCATTTTTTACTTAACAAATTTACACAAACCTTAACTTATTAGGAATCGCTCTGTAAATAAAATTGAATTAATCAATCATAAACTGTTATAAAAAGAACATTTTTATCTATAATTTTTAACAGAAGGTTCAACTATCTGTATTTGCGATCGCTAGCCACCGTTTGATAATGCTTAACTTGATGCTGCCAAAACTTGACGGCATCAGCTTTTGCAAACAGCGGCGGCTTGCGGGCGATCGCACCCTGCACGGCGAAGGAATTATTGCAGACTATTAACACGGTCAAGAGCAAGAATTAGGGGAATGAGCCATAATGAGGATTCTGATCGTAGAGGATGATGAGTTAACTGCCAAGGTGCTGACAAAAGTCCTCCTCCACCAAAATTATGCAGTTGAAGTTGCCACAGACGGTCAATTAGCTTGGGATTTAGTACAAGCCTTTGACTACGACTTAATCATGCTTGATGTCATGTTGCCCAAGCTAGATGGCATTAGCCTTTGCCGAAAACTGCGATCGCACGACTATAAAATGCCCATCCTTTTACTTACAGGTCGAGACAGCAGCCATGACAAAGCAATTGGGCTAGATGCTGGTGCAGATGATTATCTCGTCAAGCCCTTCGACGCAGAGGAATTAGTCGCTCGCGTGCGTGCTTTACTGCGTCGAGGCAATTCCACCTCACAGCCGATACTGGAGTGGGGAAGCTTACACCTTGACCCCAGTAGCGTAGAGGTACACTATGAAACGCATCTTGTACAGTTAACTGCTAAGGAGTATGCTCTACTCGAGCTGTTTATGCGGAATCCTCGTCGGGTGTTTAGCTGTAGTGCAATTCTCGATCGCGTTTGGTCGTTTGATAAAATACCAGGAGAAGAAGCAGTCAGAACTCAAATCAAAGGTTTGCGACAAAAGTTGAAAGCAGCAGGAGCACCTGCTGATTTAGTAGAGACTGTTTATGGCATCGGGTATCGCCTAAAACCACATGAAGACGTTGCATCCTTCAGTTATACTGTGGAACAAATTCAGCAGCAGACATTGGCAGCATTGGGCGGAGTTTGGAACCGATTTCAAGGAAAAATTAGTCAGCAAGTGTCCGTCTTGGAACAAGCTGCTGCAGATGCGTTGCAAGATGCACTAAGTCAGGAACTACATGCTCAAGCAGAACAGCTTGCTCACACACTAGCAGGCTCGTTAGGCACTTTTGGTTTTAGCGAAGGCTCCCAACTAGCGCGGAAAATTGAACATTTGTTGGCAGCTGGTAAGTCCGTTGGTGTGAAAGAGGGCAAACACCTGCGTAAATTAGTGCTAGCCCTACGTCAAGAAATTGAGCAATCACCCAAAGTGCGAGTTTCAGCAACGCAGACTAACAAAAATGAATTATTTGACACGAGTGTAGAAGCAGTAGTAATGGTCGTGGACGACGATCCTCAAATATTGGCAACTCTGCAAACCTTACTGGAACCTTGGGGACTTCATGTAATCACCCTCAACGATCCCCGGCGGTTCTGGGAAACCCTAGAAGCATCTTCACCGGATCTGCTAATTTTAGACATTAAGATGCCGCATTTGAGTGGAGTTGAACTGTGTCAGGTGGTGCGAAACGATCCGCGCACGTGCGGATTACCAATACTTTTTTTAACCGCTCACACAGATGCAGCCAGTGTGAATCAGGTGTTTGCTGTAGGTGCAGATGACTTTGTGAGCAAGCCCATTGTAGGACCAGAACTGGTAACTCGCATTATCAATCGCTTGGAGCGAATCAAATTGCTTCGGAGTCTAGCGGAAATCGATCAACTGACTACAGTATTTAACCGTTATCGAGCAACCCAAGACCTAGATAAATTCCTGCACTTGAGCCAGCGACACAATCAACCGCTGTGCTTAGCTATCCTAGATTTGGACAACTTCAAGCTTGTCAACGATGCTTTTGGTCACCCAACTGGCGATGCGGTATTACGCCAATTCGGACAACTACTACGGCAATCATTTCGTTTTGAAGATGTCGTAGCCCGTTGGGGTGGAGAAGAATTTGTCGTGGGTATGTACGGTATAACCAAAAGTGATGGTGTTTCTCGGCTGGAAGAGGTGCGAAAAACTTTGCACGAGCAGGAGTTTATTGCTCCTGACGGCAGCAAGTTTCGCGTAACTTTCAGCGCTGGCGTAGCTCAGTATCCTGAGGATGGAACTGATTTGCAATCATTGTATCAAGTTGCAGATGCAGTTCTTTATCAGGCAAAGGCAGCTGGACGCAATTGTGTGTTACCTGCGATCGCACCCAAACCCGAACTAATTGGGCGTTGCTGATTTCAAGTATGACAGGACTACGCCAAGACGCAAAGAATCGTTGTTTAATCATCTCGAAAAATGTCAATTCATACTCCGATTCAGCAATGCCCTAATTGTTTAAAATTGTTGAGTAAAAATAAATTTTATGATAATATTTAATTCAGATGAAAATGAAGCTCAGCAACTGAGGTTAGCCTTAGAAGCTGCCCATATGGGCATCTGGGACTGGGATATTTTAACTAAAAAAATTACTTGGTCTCGTGGTCACGAACAATTGTTTGGTTTAGCGCCTGGTACATTTGAGGGAACCTACGAAGCTTTTGACGCCTGTGTTCACCCTCTGGATCGTGAAGGAGTTACACAAGCGGTGAACTATGCCCGTCAAGAACGACAGAATTACCACCATGAATTTCGGGTTGTCTGGCATGATGGTAGCATTAACTGGCTCGAGGGCAAAGGTCGGTTTTTCTATGATGAAACAGGTCTTGCAGTACGCATGGTTGGCACTGTTATGGATGTGAGCGCTCGCAATCAGGCGGAAGCAGCACTCCGAGAAAGGGAAAATCGTTGGCGTGCGATCGTTGATGCTGAACCTGAATGCGTGAAGCTAGTTGCAGCCGACGGCACCTTATTAGAGATGAATGCTGCTGGTCTGGCGATGATTGAGGTGGAAAGCGCTGATGCAGCGATTGGTAAGTCGGTATATTCGATTATGGCGCCAGAGTACAAAACTGCGTTCCAGCGTCTCAACGAGAGTGTTTGTACCGAAGGCAAAAAGGGGAGGCTGGAGTTCGAGATCGTTGGTTGTCGAGGTACTCGTCGCTGGCTGGAAACTCATGCTGTTCCACTGCGTAACGAATCAGATGGAACGTTGGTACAGTTGGGAATTACACGTGATATTACCTTGCAAAAGCAGGCTCAAAAGACCCTAAATGCACTACTCTACCAACAAGCAGCCGTGGCTAAATTAGGTCAATTGGCTTTGTCAAATTGTGACCTTTTTACCTTGATAGACGAAGCCGTTGCGCTTGTCGCCCAAAGCCTAGAAGTTGAGTATAGCATGGTTTTGGAACTGCTTGGTGATGGTAACGCTTTACTTTTACGAGCGGGTGTAGGATGGCAGGCGGGACGTGTCGGTCATGTGAGAGTGAGTACAGGTATTGATTCTCAAGCTGGCTATACCCTACTTGCTAATGAGCCAGTCATTACAGAGAATCTGCAGACAGAAACTAGATTTAGCGGTTCGCCCTTACTGCATGAGCATCAAGTTATCAGCGGTTTAACTGTTACCATTCCAGGAAAGAATCATCCTTATGGTATCTTGGGCGTACATACAACAAAACAACGCACGTTCACTCAAGATGACATTCATTTTCTCCAAGCCATTGCCAATGTGTTGGCGGAGGCAATTGAACGTCAGGAAGCGGAGCAAATTCTGCAAGCGTCACTTAAAGAACTGGCAGACATTAAGTTTGCCTTAGATCAGTCTTGTATTGTAGCAATCACTGACCCCAAGGGAACAATTACTTACGTTAACGATAAATTTTGCGAAATCTCAAAATATTCTAGAGCCGAACTCTTGGGACAAAACCACCGCATTATTAATTCTGGTTATCACCCCACTCCATTCTTTCAACAGATGTGGAAGACTATTACCAGTGGGCAAGTTTGGAAAGGCGAAATCAAAAACCGTGCCAAAGATGGAACGTATTACTGGGTAGATACGACGATTGTACCGCTATTAGATCATCAGCTTAAACCCTATCAATATGTAGCAATTCGTACCGACATTACCTCACGCAAGCGGATTGAGTCAGCGCTACAAAAAGCTAAAGATGAGCTAGAAATGAGAGTAGTAGAGCGTACAGGCGAATTGCTCGGCGTCAACGCGCAGTTGGAGTCAGAACTCGAGGAACGTCAGCGGACGCAGTCGGCTCTTAAATGGCTTAGCCGTCAAAATGAGCTGATTTTAAATTCAATGGGAGAAGGCTTGTGCGGATTGGACAAGTCGGGCAAAATCACCTTTGTGAATCCAGCCGCTGCCAAATTGCTGGGATACCTGGTAACAGAATTAATTGGTCAGCCTATAGATATTATCTTGCCGACTGCGAAATCAGACGAAACACCCTATACATTGACAGATTGTCAGATTTATGAATCTATCCGTGATGCATCAGTGCATCAAGTCACTAACAAAGTCTTTCGGCGCAAAAATGGTTCAAGTTTCCCCGTCGAGTATGTGTCAACGCCGATTCAGGAACAAGGTGCGGTGATGGGATCTGTTGTCACCTTTAAAGACATTACCGATCGCCAGCTAGTGGAGCGGATGAAGGATGAGTTTATTTCTGTCGTCAGCCACGAACTCCGCACACCCCTGACTTCAATTCACGGTTCTTTGGGTATGCTCGCAAGTGGGCTGCTCGATCCTAACTCGGAGCGGGGTAAGCGCTTGCTAAAAATTGCCGTAGACAGCACAGATCGCTTGGTACGACTCATCAACGACATCCTGGATATCGAGCGGATTGAGTCGGGTAAGGTGACGATGGAGATGTCTACTTGTGATGCTGCTGATTTGATGACCGAGGCAGTAGATGTAATGCAAACTATGGCACAACTGTATGGGGTGAATTTATCAATTTCACCCGTATCAGTTGGGCTGTACGCTGATAGCGATCGCCTGATCCAAACTTTAACCAACCTGTTGAGTAACGCCATCAAATTCTCACCCTCTGGCAGTACAGTTTGGTTAACTGCTGAGCGTCAAGGCGATCTGATACTCTTTAAAGTCTTGGATCAAGGGCGAGGTATTCCCGCCGACAAACTTGAAACCATTTTTGAACGCTTTCAACAAGTTGATTCCTCCGACTCGCGCAACCACGAGGGAACTGGCTTGGGCTTAGCAATTTGCCGCAGTATTGTGCAACAGCACTCTGGGCGCATCTGGGCTGAGAGTCAGTTGGGTCTTGGTAGTACCTTTTACTTTACCCTTCCAATCCTTCAAGAAAAGGAGCAAACCACAGAGGAAAGTGCCGATAGTAGCCCTTTAGTGTTGGTATGTCATAATGAATTAAAAACCCGGACTGTGTTGCAAACAATGCTGGAACAACAAAACTACCGGGTTGTTACCACCGCTTCTGGTGAGTCAGCAGTGCAGCAGGCAAATACCTTGCAACCAGATGCGATTTTACTTGATTTGCTCATGCCTGGGATGAATGGCTGGGAAGTCATAGCGGCTCTCAAGCAGCACTCGGAGACTAAAAGTATTCCCATTATGCTCTGTAGTGTCTGTTTACAAATAGATTCATACACAACATCTGCTTCTTGCGATGAAACACCACAAAACCGTACTCCTGATGTGTTGAACTCGAATGAAAACCACTACAATAGCGGTTTTGTTCATAGGATGTGCCAGCCTGTAAATCAAGCATCCCTGCTGGAATCTCTCAAGCAGGTTGTAGCTAAATCTCACAAGCGAGTCCGCATCTTGCTGGTAGAAGACGACAATGACTTGGCACAGTTACTGATAATGCTGTTTGAGAATCATGACATTGAGGTTTTTCATGCTCCTTCTGCAAGGGAGGCAATCCGCCAAAGCCAGCAAGTGCATCCAGATTTGCTGATTCTCGATTTAATCTTGCCCGATCAAGATGGGTTTACAGTTGTAGAGTGGCTTTCTCGGCATAACTATCTGCACAACATACCTTTAGTGGTATATTCTGCTAAAGATTTGGACGACTCTGAACGAAATCGCCTCAAGCTGGGGCAGACCGAGTTTCTGACGAAAAGTCGCATAACAGCGCCAGAATTTGAGCAACGGGTGCTGGAACTACTCTCTAGAATTACCCAGAACCAACACAAGGATGGCAGTTATGACAGACAAACGCATTTTAGTTATTGACAACGAGGAATACATTCGGGAAGTCGCTCAGATTTGTCTGGAAACTGTGGCGGGTTGGGAGGTTCTGACTGCTGCTGATGGGCGTTCTGGGTTAGTCTTGGCGCAAAGTACACAGCTTGATGCTATTCTGCTGGATGTGATGATGCCTGATATGGATGGTCCTACAACCTTTCAACATTTACAGGCTAATGCTGCAACGGCATACATTCCCGTGATTTTGCTGACAGCTAAAGTGCAAGCTTCTGACCGTCAGCGATATGCATCTATGGGCATGAAAGCAGCGATCGCCAAGCCATTTAATCCGCTACAGTTAGCAAGCCTTGTGGCAGAAGCCTTAGGCTGGAGTTTATAACAGAGTTTGCCAATCATTTAGGAATTGCCAAAAGAACGAGACTCAGCAGATTCGCGGTAACTGTTCGCCACTTAACATATCCACAATACGCAGGACACCTATTTTGCTCTTCATGGTGACTTGAGTGGAGGTAGTGTCGGTAACAGTACCCACGATTTGGGCTGCCATTCCTAAAGGATGGGAATGCATAATTGCCAACGCCCTCTGGGCATCCGCTTGTGGTACAAAAGCAACAAACCGTCCTTCATTGGCTATGTATAGCGGATCAAACCCGAGTACCTCACATGCACCCTGCACATCTTCACAAATTGGTATGAGGCATTCATCAATTGCGATCGCTACTTTAGCTTGTGAAGCAATCTCATTTAAAGCACTTGCCAACCCACCTCGCGTTAAATCCCGCATACAGTGAATTTCCACCCCAGCTGCCAAAAGCTGCAATACCAAATCGGCTAGTGGCGCTGAATCACTTTCGATAGTCGTCTCAAATGCTAATCCTCCTATTATGTTATCACCATAGTCATAACTTCGGAATGCGCTCTTGTTTTGTACGAAGCACAACTGTGCAAATCTCCAATCACTTCAGGATTGCCGATCAACAAGTAAGCTTGACTTTTGCTGAGTATTTAACTCGTGCTAATTACGGTTTGCGTATTGGTAACTTTGAAATGGACTTTTCAGATGGTGAAGTTCGCTATAAAACTTCTATTGATGTTAAAGGCGGTAACTTAACACCATCAATGGTAAAAGTTATTGTTTACGCAAATCTTCATACAATGGACAGGTATCTTCCTGGTATTATGGAGGTCATTTTTACGGAACATAGTCCCAAACAAGTAATCGATACCGTGGAAGGTAGAAATTAAAAACCTTAAAAAGTTAATCCTTAAACGACGTATGTAACCTTTAGCAAAGAGCGGAAATTTTTTGCCATGCAATGAGTTACTTGCATGGCACTTACTTACACCAAAGCAAGTCCATAAATAAGATAATCCCAACTTTAACGTGAGTTCGACGGAACTAAAAAACAGCAGGAGGCAGTGCAGGTAAATCTTTTGGGTAAATGTCAATAGAAGGTTTTTTGGGCAAATAGGTATAAGCTGCCAAACCAGCCAACAAATTGACCAAAAAGTTGAATGGACTGCGATGCCGGGAGTGTTCTATTTGACATATATTTTTTAGATGGTCATTGACCGACTCAATAACTGCTCGCTTGCGTAAGAGAATCTTATCAATCAATTTCACCAAGCGAGTCTTCATCTTCTTCTTCGATTTAGTCACTAACTGTAAACCTCGCTCATATAACTCCTCAAATAACTGTTGCGAGATATATCCTCGGTCTCCAAACAGTTTACCAATTAAGTCTTGAGTCATATCTGGCACTGATTTTCGGTCATCTACATTAGCTGGAGTCAGTTGAAATGCTAGTAACTCTCCACAGTCGAAAAAAGTATCTTGTCCCCATGTTCAGCAATCAGGGAAAATGTCCGTATTCCCAGATGTGGGTTCGCGCATATGATGAAATTTGAACAACAGAGTTACAAGGGTTTGGGGCGACACAATTCGCGCATAAAGTTGTCGGTTCGCGCATATAATGAAATTTGAACAACGAAGTTACAAGGGTTTGGGGCGACAAGATTCGCGCATAAAGTGAAATCGACTGTGTAGTAAGGGTTTTAGCCTCAAGCGTCAATTCGCGCATAAAGTGAAATTTACTCACGATGTATCAGCCAAAAGTAAAACTAGGCATCTTGCACATAATGTTAATGCCTTGTTGGAAGCACAGTAGCAAGGCTTTTCTCCAATGAGGATAAGTATGCGGACAGATTAACCTGGTGAGTGGTGGCTGCTTCAGCGTGGTGTGAACGAAAATCGAAATCACATCGACACCTTGTGACTGCGGGTCTAGACCACCGAATATTTTTTTGACAACCAGGACATTTGCTTATCAGTACACATTGATGTAGGCAACAAGCTTTTACTAGATCCCAATCCCAAATCTTGCGACAATAAGCAGATTCAGTTAAACAATAAGGACACAGTTTAAGAGCATATTTATAAAATTTATAAATGATGTATTGCTGAGAATCAACCTCAGACACTAATTGATAAGGGAGAGAAGCCATTAGTCTTAACTGCTCATCGGTTACTTGAATAAGCTGACTAAGTTGAGAAGGCTCATTGAGATTGTTGACAAGATGAATTCCTCGATTAATATGTAAATCTGCTAGCTGCAAAATCCAACTAGGTGAATCGTAATAATTACTTTCATTTAGCCGAATTAGATAACCAGCTAGGCTTTCATCTTCATAAGGTTGTGGAGTTCGTAGAAGCAATTGATCTGGCATATTTCCTTTAAGAATTTCTTAATATTTGAGAAGGTTTTAAGGATTTAGATTTAGACTTAAGCCGTTTATTAGTTGCGCCTACTTCTAAGTCTAGAGTTGGAGCATGAACTGTCTCAATCTCAAATTTATCAGTGATAAAAGGATTGCTCTTTTCAGGTTTATCAGCCCGAACGGATTTCTCAAAAGCCGTTGCTAAAATATTTAAGTCAAGTTTTTCTTGATTTTGGTTAAGAGCTAAATAAGTTCCATACCGAACTAGCTTCATGATATGAGCGATGACTCCATCTGAAGCGTAGTAAAGCCTTCTTGCTGTATATACTTCGGATAAATTTGAAGCTTGAGCTAGAGGTAGCTGTGACTCTAATAAATGTAAAAAAGTGCGAAACTCAGCACCACCATCTGCTTGCCATAAAAAAGAAGAGAGATAATGGCGGTTAGCAAAGCGGCGACTGAGTTGAGAATGAGATTTAAGTTTAAGAACTTCTTCAGCTTCAGGCAAACCAATTAAAATAATTGGTAAGTTTGTATCTAAAATTAAAGTTTTCAACCAATCGGAAACCGTTTTAAGAACTCGTTCTGAATCCCGGTCAATAAAGTGTTGAAATTCATCTAAAATAATTAATTCAACTCTACAATCTTTGAGCAGACCAATTAAACGAATTGTTTGATTACCAATTGTACCTTTGTCATAAGCAGGGTCACCAAGTTGCCACAACAATTTGGTGACTACTGTCTTGACGGTTGCTGGGGAAGGAATAGTCACAGCCAAAATAGGAACAAGTGTACCGTCTCTGGTAACAAGCCTTGGATATTTATTAGCATAAGCTTTGTAGATTGTAGTTTTTCCAACTCCTGTGTGACCACTAAGAAACATACATTCTGGTTCAGCCTTACCTAAAGAAAAATGGTGGCAATACTCTATAGCTCCTAGGATTTCCTGAAGCCGAGGGTAGAAAACGTAAATGTTATTAATAATTTGAAGCTTTTCGGCTAAAGTCATTTTGAAGAGAGCTTGGCTAGTTGTTTCGTCGAAAATTTCCTTATTTGGGTAAACCAATGCTCACCTCCCAGCCAGTCAAGTCTGGCTTCCACTCATCAGTTTGAATAACGGGCTCCTCAAGAGGAGAAACATCGGAAATTTCTTCAGAAGCAACTGATGTTTTAGTTTTATTAATTTTAGGTTTTTTGATTTTTTTATTATCCAAATTACTCGGTAATTCTTTTTTCTGTTCATTAAGTTCTAGGTGTTGATTATCCAATAAGTTAAGTAAGGGATTATCAGCATGACCTAAGTCAGAAATTCCTGTAATTTCACTACTTTGATTGAACAAGCTTACTAACTCTTTATCAATCGTTATACTAGAATTTTGGTATCGACTGCTTAGGTCTTCATTGTCAAATGTAAATTCGTCTACTTTTAAGTCATCACGTCCAATTCCTAACCACCTAGCCATCGATTTACGAGTTTTCCCTTTAGAAGATTTTTGCCATTCACGGTCAACAATTTCTTGAATCTTCTGTTTAGCTAAAGCCAAAGCCTCAATATCAACTCTTTTCGCTTCAATAGCTGCTAGGTTCTTAATAACTCTGTGTTGCCAAAGAGTTAAACCTTGAGTGTACTCCTGATTCATCGCAGGTATAACGATAAATTGATGGCTAGTTGGGTCAAGAACATAGATTTTTGATAAATCTGTGGGGTCATACTTAATAGTGGCTTTTTCTCTTGGTCGCCTCCCACCTCTCCTCCTCATGTCTTCTGTTTCATAATTTGAGCGCAGTCTAGCCAATTCAGAACTGTTGTAATAAAGACCATAAAGCTCCACACCTCTTCTAGAAATAACCCGCTTTTCTACTGCTCCGACTAACACTCTTAACTCTTGAAGATTTGGTGGTAAGGTGGGGGGATGTTCAGCTATTCCTTTTGACCAGACTTCGGCTCTAGGTGTACAAAATTGAGAATGGGAACTTTGATTATGAATGTCCACAATAAAGATGTGAATCATCTCTTGCAAAGCTTCAAGAGAAACCACAGCATTCTTTTTGGGATCATAATCATACTGGGTTGTAAATTCCTGAAATAACGTCCCCGGTTGTCCCTGCAATAGCTGGGTGTTATAACTACTAAACGTCCTTTCTACACTACTTTTGTACCAAGGCATATAAGGAGGCGTATACTGGATGCTTATTCCTAATTGTTGACAAGCATCTTGAAAGTGTTGGCTATAAAATTCTTTACCATTATCGACGACGAGAACTTCCATTAGTCCATAAACGTTCCAGTCCTTTTTGACTGAAGGAAATTTGTCTAGTACATAGTCTTTCGGATGAATGGTATGGAGTAGACACTGCATGACTGAAAGCGAACTGAACGGCTCGAAGCTGAGGTAGTAGCCAACAATAAGCCCTGAATATTTATCAACAGCACTGGTTAAAGAAGGCGTGCCAATAGGTATTCTTGTGTCTGTATCAACAACAAAAAAAGGGAGAAGTGTATGGTCAATTTCTACTCTTTCTAACGGACGAGAGGGTCGCGGCCCTTCTTTAACGGGGTCATACATTAAACTGGCAGTTCTCTTTCCATAACGACCAACTGCTTTCTCAATGGCGTCTAACTGTTGAATTTGGCGATAAATTGTGGCGCGATGGGGAATCTTTAGAGCGGCTTGTCTCTTGGATTTTCTTAAATTATTTTCAGCAAGAATGCGACAAATAATGACATCATAGATACTAGCAATATTGGGGCGTTCAGGAGTTAGATATACTTCAATAACAACTTCTTTTATTAGTTGGTGTACTTCTGGGGCTATTTTGGGGTTAAAGTTCCCTTTACCTTGATGTCTAGGAATTAATGAGCGAATATCACCACCACTGTGGAGGTAATCTTTTAGCCAACGGTAAAGAGTAATAGGTGCAGGGGGATTTTTATCTTCAATTTTTTGGGCAACTTGCTGAATAATGGGAGTTAGGGAAGAGGAAGTATATGTTTTCACTTTTTGTTCTAAAACTGTGAAAGTATAGTTATATTTTCGTTGAGTTTCAGCTTTGATAGATTCAGGAATTTCCGAAAAATCTGCAGTTTGATAGTGATTAACAGTTTTGGTTTCTGACGATTTCTTAAAATTTAACTGGTCAGCGAAGAAGTATTGAACTAATTCTTTTTCACTTAGCCAACAAATTTTTTCAGTAGATTCTTCGTCGTGTGTTTGATGACACCAGAGCCTTTCTGCGCGATCGCTCTCTAGTATGAAAACTTTGAGCAAACAACCGATGAAGAAGTACGCAAACTACTAGCAATGGAACTTTCTAGTCTAAATATTTTAACCATAAGAATTAGATGTTCGACAAATATTCATAGTAGTGCCAGTTCTTTATTTTTCTCTTTTTGTGATGGAGTTAATTCTCCTTTTTTCGCGAAGTCTGCCGGACAAAAGATTCTGTCCGGCAGACTTCGCGGCTTTTTTGTAGGAATTTTAATTGATAATAAAATGATCCACAAATACTCACAACTTCCTCAAATTTGTCTGTTACTGTGAAGATGATATTTTACAAATCAGAATGACACAAAGCATACTAATTCTTGTAGAGTACTATGTTCCTTGATTCAAGTGCTATCTCGTATTCAATTTGTCCACCGCAGAAATGAAGTGAGTTAAGTAGGTAGGCGAGATTCATCCCAACTATGTAAACTTTTGTCAAGTGACTCGAAAGGTTTGTAGTTGTGATGCGCGCTCCCGACGCTTACTGCGTACCCCTTTGGGGATGCCGAAGGTTAGCAGAACTCGTCGGGAGCGCTTGAGAAGAGTAGTGGCGCTCCGTTGGCTAGACAGCGCAACTACAAACTAACCGACTTACTTAGTACTTCCTAAAAATTCTCTAGCATTCCCCCAAAACATGATTCTGAAAGAGATCAATTATGGAAACAAAAATTTCCTCCATTATCCGAAAGACGCATAACCGTAGGTCGATCCTGAAAGCTGGATTGATCGGTGGAGCAGTCTTGGCAGCATCGGGTCTGACTAAGTGGTCGCCCGCTCATGCGAAAGAACCTAAAGTACCCTTCAAGAAAAAGGAGCCGAGCCAAAACTGGAAAGAGTGGGCTCGTGTGAATTTCCGAGGAGTGGAGAACGAGACGATCCCGTCTTTCACCCCGGATTTTTTGCGGCTGAACGAAGGAGCTATTCGACTCGATGTGCGACAAGCTATCCGGCACGGTTTTGCTTCTACACTCTGCTCGTCGGAAGTAGGACTAAGCATACAAGAAGCAAAGGAGTTCATCTCGATTGCAACAGACCAAGCCGGAGGAAAAATCCTCGTGTCAACCTCTGCCGTATTGAACACGTTCGATCAAAACTTCGAGATCATCAACCATGCGGCAAAAGCAGGATGTAGCCATGTGTTAGTTGGGTATCCTCCGAACTTCAATCCCCAAACTGTGAAAGAGATTTTCGACATTACCAAGCAGATGTGCGAGGTCGCCGACATCGGCGTTGTACTCTATCCAAAGTTCGACTTCGCCAAGATCGATTCCGCCGCCGTGGTGGAAATGCTCAAGGATCTCGTAAAACTCCCGAACGTCTTTGCTGCAAAGATATTTGACGATCCCGTCTTTTATCCTGCCTGTGTTAAAGCCTTCGGCTCCGATGTTCTCATCGCTAGTCCGAATCCCGCAACCCTAGTCAAGAACGTTCAAGAGAACGGTCAGCAGTGGATCGGAGCAGGACCATATGAAGCATTCCAGACCCCCGATCAGCCATTCTTTGTGGAGATTTTGAATGCAGCGCTCCAAGGCGACTTTCCACGAGCATCGGGAATACTCAGTGCAATCACACCAGCGCTCGATAACTTCTTTTTCCACCATACGATGTCGATTGAACTCGGTACTTACCACTGGCCGGAACACAAGTACTACCAGTTCTGTAGCGGAGGCAATGGGGGGTATGTTCGCCAGCCAGTGATGAAGTTACGCAAGGATACCATGGATAAGATCAAGGCGGCTTATCAGCAGAGCGGCATCACAGTCAACATCACCCCTAAAGACGACGATCTTTTCTACTCCGGAAGGATCACCTCTTAGATTACATCTTGCACCACTGCCAGAAACCGGGTTTGTTGCGAATCAGTAAAGCTAAAACCGTTAATTTTTCGTTCACAAACCCGGTTTATCTCAGCTTGTTGAGAATGGTGCAAGATATCAGTTAGCTAAATACAATAGACATCTCCGAAAAAGAATGTATGAACGCGCGGCGTTCTACAAGGGTTTGAATTGACGCATAATTAATTTCCGGATTCGATTAAATCCAAGTAAATATGAACAAATAATTATGACAATATGCGGACTTGTAAGATGACCAATTGGAGCATTAGTTTTACCACTATAGTGATTCTCAATTGAATGCGATACAGATGTCAGAGCGAACGACCGTTCGCCCAGCGTTCCCATAAGTTGCTCCTATCTTGCAATAACAGTGTGGTGCAAGATATGATATTTATGATTCCCCGCAGCGATCGCCTGTGCATAATGCTGTGCGATATTGGCATCGCGGTATTCATCAATAAACTTCATATCGGTGACCCCGATGCTACAGTCACTATAGTGGTTCTCAATTGAATACGATACAGATGTAGGGGCGAACGGTCGTTCGCCCCTACCACACAGCGCAGATAAGAGAAATATTTAACTTTGTGAGGACTGTACATTCGCTCACTTTTTACGGATGGGAGGGGCAATTAAGAAAATAACTTTAAACTTAACTGAAATTAACTAAGTAGAGAAGCGCATAACGAAAAGTAAAGTTGCCCAAAAACCTGTTTCCTTCAGCCTTCTGCCCCTGCTTGCGCTGCCTTGTCATAACAACAATTTTTAACGCCGACCTACTTAATCTGACTCATTTTCCTCACAAGTTCCTCAAATTCATATTCTAATTTTGAATATAGAAGCTAGTTAAAGAGTCAAAGCAGTCAAGTCAAAGAGCTTTGAAATATGGTTACTGCTTGTAATATTTATGCTTTTGACTGCGGGACTAGCAACTGACGGATGTGGTGGCTTAGCGACCAGGAAACTTTAGAAAACAGCAGTTCAAAATTACATCGGAGTTTTCCCAGCAAGATAATGGTCAACAACTGACCAATATTTTGGGTGAGACGCTTTCACCCCAAGAACTGCAAAACTGCTTGGGGGCTGTAGAAATAGTGGAGCCACCAGTAGCAAAGCTGTTCTGGCAAGCAACAGAGGCTCGCCCCGGCATCTATATCATCCTTGCGGGTAAAGTCAGACTGCTGGATAGAGAGGAGTATCCCTTCTATGCACAACACAGTGCCTCAGACTGCGGCTCGGCATGTATAGTGATGATTGGTCGTTATTGGGGCAAGGGGTTTAGTTTAAATCGGTTGCGCGATCTGAGCAACACGAGCCGCAGTGGGGTATCTCTGCGGAGTTTAGCAACAGCAGCAGAAAGCATCGGCTTTGCAACTCGACCAGTCAAAGCCAGCTTAGACAAATTTGCACAACAACCGCTACCAGCGATCGCCTTACCTTGGGCGATGCTGTCCAAAGTTGATGAAACAGGTAGCGCCAGAGGGCGTATAGAACTACTAGGCGCAACGCAAAAATTATTGGAGGTATTGCCTGTATGCCCATTCTCACCATTTCCAGTTCAGACATAATCCACAACATCAAACTTGCCTGCCAAATTCCAGGCGTAGTGGAGGCGATCGCAACTCAAAAAATTATCTTTGAGACAGCTCTAACAGCAGGTATTCAAGTCGAGGAGAAAGAACTTCAGCAAGCAGGAGATAGCCTGCGGTTAGCCAAAAAACTTGTAAAATCTCAAGACACCTGGGCATGGCTGAAAAAACATCATCTGTCCCTGAATGAGTTTGAAGAATTAGTCCACGCCAATGTGCTTTCTACGAAATTGGCGAATCATCTTTTTGCCAAGCAAGTAGAACCCTTCTTTTTTGCACACCAACTTGATTATGTGGCTGTAGCCACCTATGAAGTTGTTTTAGATGATAGAGACTTAGCTTTGGAACTGTTTTATGCTCTACAAGAAGGAGAAATCAGTTTCCCAGAAATCGCCCGCTCTTATATTCAAGAGCCAGAACTCCGTCGTGCTTGGGGATATCAGGGAGTCCGATACCGTAAAGATTTCCGCCCTGAGATTGCTGCAGCAATCTTTGCCACCACTGAGCCGCAAATTCTCAAGCCGATTACTACTCCAAAAGGAGTCCATCTAATATGGGTTGAAGAAATCATTCAACCCATATTAGATGAGCGGTTGCGCCAAAAAATTATTACAGATTTGTTCTCTGCTTGGTTAAAACAACAAATCGATCAATTAGAAATCGTCATTCAGCTTGACTCAGATAGCAATCTTCTTCCATCTAAGGAACTGCTGCCGTCAGCTTAGGCAATTCAAATGCAATCACGAAATTCTTTTTTAAATAATCCTTTTCCACTATGTCATCTACTCAAGTTTCATCCGTAATTGGTAAAAGTGACGAGCAGGGGAGATGTTTGACTCTGTTTGAGCGCCAACTGCTGCAAAAAAATTTACAATCCGATTTACCTGAACAGTACCGTTTGCGTATCCAAATCATGCTGCTAGCAGATGAGGGGAAAACGCAGGCTCAAATTTGCAAAGTATTAGGGTGTTCTCAGGCTACGGCACGTCATTGGATTTCCGTAGCACAAACTGGCAGATATCACAAATGGAATGACAAACCAGTAGGCAGACCTAGGACTGTTGATGACCAATATCTAGGGCGGTTAAAAGAATTGGTAACCCAAAGTCCTAAGGAATTTGGCTACTCATTTAGGCGATGGACAGCGCAATGGCTGAGCAAGCATTTAGCAAAAGAACTGGGGGTTGAGGTATGCTCTTACCACATTAATCGGCTGTTGAAAGAAATGGGACTATCGACACGACCGAAAACGGAAGTTGATGCTACACAAAATATGGGGTGCGAGTAGCAATTTCCCATACGCCATATCAAAGAATTCACTGTAAGTAGTAGATGTAAAACTAACTGTGACAGTGAGGACAGTGAATGGGATGCTCCCGGATGCTAGGGTGGTAAATAATTTCGATATTACAACTTTATATAACAATCAAAAAAACATAATTGTTACAATTATGTTTAGAAAATAAGTAGGAATCAATTGACTGGATTTTTTCTAAGTGCCAAAATTAATTCAGAGTTTCAGGGAGTATTTCCATGATTATTTCTGATTTACAGGATCTGGAAAACGTCAGCGAAGATAACCAAGTTCAAGGTGGACTCCACTAAGTACTGTGTTCGGGTCTGACTTTTTCTTTTAGCATAAATATTTTTTAAATTGACCTTCTTTATAGAAAGGTTTCAGGGGTATTTTTGTGGTTTTTTTCAACATTTTAACCCCAAAAAATCTAAATAAAGATGGCATTAGACGTGTTTAAAAAGCAAAATTTACTATTAATAGTTTTAAGATTGTTTAATAAAATGAAAATATTTATTTACAAAAAAATAATTAATTATGGTGAAAAATGTTATCATTAATTTGTCACTAAAAAACAATGTTAGTGACGTTAATTTCAAACAGATAAACTTAGTAGTCTACAGGAGAATCCAATGCTTATCTCCGATCTTTCTCATTTAGAAGTTGTTTCTGAAGACAATAACGTTGTAGGCGGACTAGCAGTAGCAACTGCAAATGCTAATGCATATGCTAATGGTCCAGACTTCTCTGGTACTAACACTAGCACTTATACCAGTGCGTCTCGTTATTCCTACGGCTACCCCTACTACTACTACTACCAAAGCAATAGTTCCAGTTCTAACTCTAACTCTCAGTCTTCTGCAAACTAGGCAGGCCAATTGACATAATTTAGGCGAGAAAAATCGCTGAAAGCTTTTAAAACACTTTCAGCGATCTACCTATCTCAAAAGGGGGCAATATGAGTCGATTAACAATCGTTGATCTCAGCTTTTGTGATGAATTTCCCGATATAAGCTCTGTGCAAGGGGGAGTCGCAGCTTCAGTCTCAACCAGTTTTCAAGCTGCTAATTCTGCACAATATTATGGAAACTGGTCCATTATTAAGAGCCCTAGTGGATATGGCATAGTAGCGAATATCTCTGCTACAGCTGCAGGTAGTGCTGCTGGTGCAACAGCAGGTGCTGCTTCTGATGGAAGTGCTTACTCCAATTCCTTTGCACGAGCTACAGCTTACTAAGCAGGTGTAAAGAAGTTATAAATTGACCAGAAGTGATGATATATCGCTTCTGGTCACTAATTTTCTCAAATTATTATTAATCAGCAGTGACGTTTTATGCCCTAGAGCAAGCTGTTGCGTTTGGTTTGCGTCTAATTGCTGCACATGGTCAGTGCATGGACAAGTGAACACCGTTTGGTCTTAGGACAAACGAAGGTCAGCTCTAAATCGAATGAAATCACCGCGATTCCCGCACTGTTAGAAATGCTGGATATCTCTGGCTGCATCGTCACCATTGATGCAATGGGTACGCACAAGTCGATTGCCGAGAAAATTATAGCGGCTTCTTCTGATTACGTTTTAAGCTTGAAAGATAATCATCCCACACTACACCAGCAAGTAAAAAATTGGTTTGAGACAGCGCAGTCCCTTGGGTTTCAAGGTGTTGACGTGAGTATTCTGGATACATTGTTACCCGAACGGGTTCATCGGTGTAACCCCAGAGTTGTGAAAAAACCTGTATCAAAGTTTCGCTCCAAAAAACCAAAGCACAGAGGTACTGGACAGCGCGTTGAGGCTCCCAATTTCCACATCACCAATAACGCTTTCAGCCTTAACTGAAACGTATTGGTTTCACTCCTATTGATTGGCGATCGGTTCATCAACCATGATTCACAACTAGGACTGAACAGGTAGCATGATGAACAACATAATTGCTCACTCTACCTAAAATAGATACACTGGCACTAGAACGCCACGGTCGTCCAACAACGATAAGGTCAATTCCCCAGTCGCTTACTGCATCACAAATACTTACACCTACGTTTTCTAATGGCACGCCCGATCTGCGAGTAAATTCAGTTTTTACTCCTGCTGCTTCTGCTTTTTCCTGATATCGGCTTAGCCTTTCCTTAGGTGCTTCTGGGAATTCTAACGTCTCTTCATTTCTGGGAAGTCCAAGCGTATTTGCACCTAAAATAATAAGTGGAGGTATAATTTCGATCAGCATGAGTTTGGCTTTCATAGCTTGTGCTAATGCCAATGCTCTTTCAAAAACAGGATCGTCAATTTTCGAGAATTCATTGGAACAGTTCAACCCAACCAAAATCTTAACGGGATGATGAATTAGGGTGACTGAACAAGGAGCACGATCAACTACGTAACGACTCACGCTGCCTGTTTTAAACTCACGAAATCCCGAATGCCCCCGCCGACCCATAACAACCAGATCTGCTCCCCAAGTCTTTGCCTCGTTACAGATCGCTTCGCCCGGAGAATTGCTTGTTTTTAAACAGAGTGTTGTTTTCACTCCTGTAGCTTTGGCTTCATACTCACGCAATTTCAGGAGATTGAGCTTTTGCTGAGTGTCTTCAGGAGACTGAACATGCAGGAGGCGAATCTGAGCGTGTTGAGCCTTCGCCAAGATCACGGCTTCATCAAACACATGTTCACCAATAGCATAGTTATCTACTGCAACCAAGATCTTCGGTTGGTTATGCACAATAACCACAGAGCAGGGAGCATGGTGAACAACATAATCACTGACACTACCAAGATGGAATAAATTCTGTAATTTGGAGTGACTCCGCCGACCCATAATGATTAGGTCAGCTTTCCACTCCTTAGCCCATTGACAAATGATTTCTCCAGGGTTTCCAGGCTCGATATACTTTAACTCTGCTTCTATTCCTGAATCTTTAGCTTCACATTCCCAAAGGTGAAATAGTTTCCATTCATCTTCATCTACCTCAGGAGATTGAATGTGTAACAGAAGCAGGCTAGACCGACTATCTTTTGCACCTGCTAGAGCAATCGCTTCATCAAAAACAGGCTTGTCACCATCGTAACTATTAACTGCTGCTAGAATCTTGTAGGACATAAAAACTCCCGCTTCTAAATGCCTGAAGCATTTCACAACTTTTGTGTATTCCCTTACTTTTAAGTCAAAAGACCTCCCCTTGAAGTTATCCTTCCTCTACAGGGCTGACTGAGACTTGACGATGGGTAATAAAGACTGAGCATGGAGCGTTATTCAATACATAATTGCTAACGCTCCCTAGAAGCATTTCTTGTAACCCAGAACGACCTCGTCGCCCCATAATAATCAGGTCGGCTTCCCAAATCTCTGCCCATTGACAAATTTGGACTCCTGGATCACCAGAATCGTAATGGGAATCAGCATCTATTTTTGTGTTGATTGCTTCGTGTTCAAGTAATTTTAGTGGTTTTTTGACTTCTCTTTCAAACGCCTCATTTAACTCGTCACCTGGAATATCAGAGTGAGGTAGTAGATTCTCTTCTTCTGGGGACAAAATATGCAATAAAACAAGCCTTGCATTATTCGCTTTAGCTATAGATAAGGCTTCATCAAACACATGTCTACTAATTGCAAAACACTCCATGTCAGAACGTTTTAGTGCAGAATAATCAGGATGCGAATCATCAATCTTAACACTATCGATTGCAACCAAAATATTTTTGAACATGAAATTTTTCTCCTATTCGATTTTGATCGGTAACGTAAAAATAACTCTGCCAAGACTGGACAATGTTCCATAAATCTTGGAAGGTTTTGCTACTGCGATCCCTCACAGGCAAGCCCCCTTGGGGCATCGCCTAAGACCCTAGTGAGAATGCCGCATCGTGAAGTGGCGCCGTCCACAACCAAATTTTGTTTTTTTGCACCAATAAACGTTTCTAGTTCATCCAGTTCTCCCACCTGTGGAATCTCGTTTGAGTTTGGAGTATCTGGCAATTGTTCACCGACTTTCTTTACCCAATAAATGATGGTGGATTGACGCTGTTAGACGGTTTCTCCAACATAAATACCTACAGAACTAGCTACTTGGACGAGTTCACTATTAGGATCTACAGATAACGGACTTTTAGCCACAACCTCTTTCAGGGGAACAGCTACAGCTTGTCCATTTTGCCAAGCCACCATCAAGCCATATTTTTCTTGAGCTACTAAATCAACTGCGGCTTTACCGAAAACTGTCGCCGTCAGGCGATCCAAAGCGGATGGAATCCCACCACGTTGGATATGTCCTAAAACAGAGACTCTTATGTCAATTTTCTTGGCACTACAATCATCAACCTGCTCAGCGATGTACTGACCTATACCGCAGACAGGAGCATGACTGGATTCAGCAGTTGTGCAACTAAAGGTATCGTTTGCTGTTTTAGCACCTTCTGCAACCACAATGATGGCAAATTTGCGCTGCCAGCGAACGCGCAGTTCTACCAGATGCCTGCATATACTTGTGATTGAATAGGGAATTTCGGGAATCAAAATCACATCTGCACCACCTGCAATGCCAGAGTGCAGTGCTAAGTGACCAGCAGCGCGTCCCATAACTTCAACAACCATCACGCGGTCATGACTAGCAGCGGTAAAAGTGAGACGATTTAGAGCATCCACGATGGTACTGACAGCAGTATCAAACCCAATCGCTCGTTCCGTGAGAGCAACGTCATTGTCAATTGTCTTTGGTATAGCGATTAAATTCCAGTTACCAAGGCTTGCTAGTTCATGAAGAATGGCAAGACTACCATCACCGCCGATGACAATTAGAGCATCTAGTGCTAAAGCTTCATAACTAGCAATAATCTCACCAGCATGAGCTAAAGTATCTCCCTTGTTGATGGTTCCCAAAATCGTTCCACCCATACTCAGTAACGGATCTATACCACGCAGATCCAAGCCATGCATATTGAGTGCGATCGCCTTGCGCTCAAGTAAACCTTGGGTGGCGTAAGGAATGCCTAACACCTCCCAATTGTGGGTGAGTGTTGCATGGCTAATAACAGCCCGAATGACACAGTTAAGTCCCGGACAGTCACCGCCGCTGGTGAGAATACCAATCCTTTTTTTCTTGCCCATAACTTCCTTTACCCGAAGTAATACGATGGCTCGTAAACTCGCCCCCAATCAGCTTTGTAAGTTTGGAGCGATCGCATATACTGAGCGCGTTCAAACTCACTAGGGTTAGGACAGTTTTTCTGACTCATGCTTCCTTGAAGCAGGCTTACAGATTCGTATTCGTGTTTCTCCATCCATTCCCGCATTTCCCGCTCAATTACCCTCAGATGATCGATGCCATGCCGCAGCAACACAGAACAGAGCATGGTAATATCTGCCCCAGCCATCAGCATTTTCAACACATCTTGTCCTTTATGGATGCCACTAGTAGCAGCTAGGCTGGCATTGATGCGACCATGAAGAATTGCCAGCCAACGCAGAGGCAAACGCATTGCTTGCGGAGTACTTAAAATTATATTTGGTTGCACCTCTAGGGTGTCGAGGTTGATATCTGGTTGGTAAAATCGATTGAACAGTACCAAGGCATCAGCCCCTGCATTGTCCAAACTTTTCGCCATCTGAGCCATGTTGGTGAAATACGGACTCAGCTTCACTGCTACAGGAATAGTTACTGCTGCTTTGACTCCACAAAGAATGTCAATATATGTCTGCTCAATCTGTGTACCCGTCAGTTCCATGTCTGTAGGAACGTAGTAAATATTTAATTCCAGCGCTGAAGCCCCCGCTTGCTGAATAAGTTTGGCGAAGTTAGTCCATCCACCCACTGAAGAACCATTCAAGCTAGCAATAATCGGAATTTCTACCTTTTCCTTCGCCTTACGGATATGATTTAGGTATTCTTCTGGTCCGACACGGAAATTTGCTGGCTCTGGAAAATAAGTCACGGCTTCAGGATGACTCTCGGTTCCGTGTGTCAAATGATGATGTAGTTCGTAGCGTTCATGGCTTAACTGTTCTTCAAACAGCGAATGCATCACCACCGCTGCAGCACCCGCGTCTTCCATGCGCTTAATGTTGTCAACGTCTTCAGAAAGGGGGGATGCGGAAGGCACAAGTGGCGATCGCAATGTCATCCCCAGATAATTTGTAGTCAAATCCATAAAAACCTCTTTCACTCTTGCTTTAAAATTTGTTGTGCAGCTAAATATTGATACATTGCAAAGCGGGTAGTCACGTCCTCTTGAGCTTCTTTGAGTAAATGCTTTGCTGCTTCTGAGTTGCTCTTAGTCAACATCTTGAAGCGGTTCTCCATATACATCGATTGCTCTAGTGGCAGTTTCGGTGAGCGCGAATCGAGTTGCAGTGGGTTTTGTCCCTGCTTAATTCGGTCTGGGTTAAACCGATACAGTAGCCATCGACCTGAGTCTACGGCAGCTTTATGATTCTGCATTGCCGTACTCATGTTGATTCCATGAGCAATGCAGTGGCTGTAGGCGATAATCAGTGATGGACCAGAGTAAGCTTCTGCTTCTAGGAATGCCTTGAGAGTGTGTTCATCCCGTGCGCCCATTGCCACACTGGCAACATAAACATTGCCGTAAGTCATCGCCATTAAGCCCAAGTCTTTTTTGGTAGCAGCTTTACCACCAGCGGCAAATTTAGCTACAGCAGCCTTTGGAGTGGCTTTGGACATTTGCCCACCTGTGTTGGAATATACCTCAGTATCAAGAACCAGGATATTAACATTGCGACCACTTGCTAAGACATGATCCAGTCCACCAAAGCCGATATCATAAGCCCAGCCGTCACCGCCGATAATCCAGACACTCTTGTTGACTAAGTAATCAGCAATACTCAAGAGTTGTTTTGCTTTTGTGGTGATTGTTGATTGGGAAGAAGAAGATTCTGTCAACGGTGAACCGTCAACTGTAAACAAACCATATAAGTGTTGCTTTAAAACTGTAATGCGATCGCGTTGTTCCCAAATATCAGCTTCATCTTTTTGCTCGGCATTGAGGATACTATTTGCCAGTTCCTCACCCACAACTGTAGCCAGTTGTTTAAGCAATTGAGCAGCAAATTCTGCCTGTTTGTCAATGGAAATACGGAAACCCAAGCCAAATTCAGCATTATCTTCAAATAGGGAGTTTGACCAAGCAGGACCGCGTCCAAGAGCATTATGCGTCCACGGAGTTGTAGGTAAATTGCCGCCGTAAATGGAAGAACAGCCAGTGGCGTTGGCAACGATCGTGCGATCGCCAAACAACTGTGTCACCAACTTAATATACGGTGTCTCTCCACAACCAGCGCAAGCCCCAGAAAACTCAAACAATGGCTCTTGCATCTGCTGCTGGTTAATATGAGTCAGCTTCAACTGTCGTCGGTCTGGATTGGGAATACTCAAAAAGAAATCCCAATTTTCTCGCTCTTGTTCGCGTAAAGGCAGTTGCGGTTCCATATTGATTGCCTTACGACGTGGTTCGGCTTTATTCTTAGCTGGACAAACATCTACGCAAATTCCGCAACCCGTACAATCTTCTGCTGCCACTTGAATAGTGAATTTCAAAGAGTGCCAATCGTGGTCTTTGGCATCGCTACTCTTAAAAGTTGGTGGTGCATTATCCAGTTGCTGCGGTTCGTAAACTTTACTGCGGATGACACTATGAGGACACACCATCACACA
Source organism: uncultured bacterium (assembly GCA_964246695.1). GTDB lineage: Bacteria > Cyanobacteriota > Cyanobacteriia > Cyanobacteriales > Nostocaceae > Stigonema. Next base: position 1,157 of record CAXTSI010000044.1, on the reverse strand, counting down.
CTTACCGCACTGAATACAGACATTCGGGTCCCAAACTGGAATTTCCTGGGCAATGTTACGCTTCTCCCATTTCGCTGTACCAGTGGGATAAGTACCATCTGCAGGCATTGCACTCACTGGCAGTTCATCCCCAACACGGGCAATTATTTTACCTAGTACATCCCGCACAAAAGCTGGGGCAGAATCAATCGATTTGGGATTTGGGATTTGGGATTTGGGATTTTGGTCTAGAGAGGCGTAGACCACTTCATAAAGATTATCCAAAGTTGCATCAACCGCGTTGATGTTCATCTGCACTATTTCATTGCCCTTTTTGCCGTAAGTTTTACGAATGGATTTCTTAATTTCCGCAATAGCTTCTTCTCGCGGTAATACATTTGATAAGGCGAAAAAACAAACCTGCATTACCGTGTTGATTCGTCCAGCCATCCCCGCTTCCCGGGCAACTTTGTAGGCGTTAATGACATAAAATTTTAAATGCTTTTGGATAATTTGCTCTTGTACTGATGGCGGCACACGATCCCAGACTTCATCCTTTCCATAACTCAGATCTTGCACCATTCTCAATAAGACCTAAAAAACCGGGTTTCTCAACCACAAATAAAGGGTCTCAGCCTTGAATATTTGCAAGAAACCCGGTTTTTGATGCTGGTGCAAGATATCAGATAAGGAGAATTCAGTAAGAAAGTGCCACCTGATAAGATGTCTTTAAGGATCGGGAATTTTTCTAGAAACTCCCACTGATGACAGGCGATAAAGTTAGCTTTACTAATTAAATATGTAGAGTGGATTGGTTCGTTGCCAAAGCGCAGGTGGGAGACGGTGACAGAACCTGATTTTTTAGAATCGTAGACGAAGTAGCCTTGGGCGTAATTGTCTGTTTCTTCTCCAATAATCTTGATCGAGTTTTTGTTTGCTCCCACAGTGCCATCTGAACCCAAGCCATAAAAAATGGCTCGTACTATGTTGTCTGGTTCGATGCTAAATTCAGGGTCATAATTTAAGCTAGTGTGGGTGACATCATCGTTAATGCCGATGGTGAAGTGATTTTTTGGTTCAGCAGCGTCAAGATTGTCGAAGACAGCTTTAATCATTGCTGGGGTGAATTCTTTGGATGACAAGCCGTAACGACCAGCGATGATATGGGGAGTGGGGGG
>CAXTSI010000043.1:0-28736 GCA_964246695.1 uncultured bacterium | reverse complement strand
GTTAGGCGTTGAGCACCTCATGATTCCCCGGATAGAATTGTCCCCCACGCTCCTGCCCAAACCTTTGATGCCGTTAGGCGTTGAGCACCCCTATGTATCCAGTATTAACATCCCAAAAAAATGCCCTGCCCAAACCTTTGATGCCGTTAGGCGTTGAGCACGACGATCGCACCCTCTCCATTATTAGCGGAATTGGACTGCCCAAACCTTTGATGCCGTTAGGCGTTAAGTACGCAAGGCGATCGCTCGTACAACGCAAATGATCAGTTTAGAAACCTCCAGAGCGTTGTTTTGCGTTTAGAATTATCTACATAGCTACTTTAGCGTTCATTCTAGCTCAAGTCCATGCTGCTCCAAACTTTGGATGTCAGTAGCAGTTAAGCAGAAAGTCAAAGTTGATCTCTATCCTAAGATGTTGTAAGGCGTTGAGCATTTTCATGATTTCAAAGTTTAGCACCTTTGAGTGATGCAGGGCGGCTGGGACTAATATTACCCGGTCTGCTCTCAACCTCTGATGCCGCAAGGCGTTGAGCATATCGAGAAATAATCTTGACGAGTCACATCATTCTGGAAAACCTCTGTCCAAACCTCTCCCCTACAAGGGGAGAGGCTTTGAATTTCCAAGCGAACCTTGTAGATCCGGGGGCGTCGTGGGTAGGGTTGACGTTAGTTTTTTCACATCAGTTGAAAAATCAAAGAAAAAATCTTGACATACTGTGAACTATTAGTTACATTCTATTTATTCTGATGTTTCATGATTTATAAGTAAGCGCTGAATTTTCAACCTGAAACACAATTCAGTTCTGGCTCAGAGTGCGACGTGCTACTCGCCCCTACTTGCCACCTCAGATGCCGTAAGGTTTTGAGCATTTTAGGTATTTAAACACTTGTCATTTAGGAGGACTCCTGAAGTGATTGCATCTGTAGGTTTTTCTGCATCTCAAGATGCAGGCAATAGGCTTGAGCCTTTCGTTGAATTAAGCTTTCCAGTCCGAGGAAAGTACTTGCCTGCCGATCATAACTATGCGCTTTTCGCTGCATTTGTTCATCTCATTCCAGAAATACGTCAGCAAACTGCGCTCAGTATTCTGACAATTCCTGGTTTTGCTGACAAACAAGGCAAGATTCTTCTAACTGAGCAATCTTGCTTAAGAATTCGTGTGCCAATTCCACAAATTCCCTTGATTTATCATTTAGCAGGAAAGTCTATTCGTGTGGGAGTACATGAGATTCAGATTGGCATTCCAGAAATATTTATGCTTCGACCAGCAGCTAAGCTGAGGTCTAGGATTGTCATAATTAAGGGATACGAAAACCCAGAGACGTTTTTAGCCGCAGCGCAGCGTCAGCTTGATAGTTTGGGAATTTCCGGCAAACTCTCTATTCCAATAGATAAAGAAGGCGCCCCAAGCCGCAAGACTATCAAAATCAAGCGGTATACCATTGTTGGTTTTACGACTGAGGTTTCAAGCTTAAGTGACGAGGATTCCCTAAAATTGCAACAGTGGGGAATTGGTGGAAAAAGACACCTTGGTTGCGGATATTTCTTACCTTGCAAGGGGGGTAGGGATGTTTAAAACGTTACTAGCAAAGTCTCTACACCAGCAGGAGACGGACCAAGACAAGGCACGGGGAGCCGCAAAATATACAGGACACATTAGCTTAGTGATGCAGGCTGCTGATGTTTTGGTCGATAAGTTAGGGTTGTCCATCCTGAAGCAACTGGGCATAGAGTGTATCGATTTAGGTTACTTTGCAACCACAGTCAGGTTAGGTGCGTACCTACACGATTGGGGTAAAGCCAATCAGCATTTTCAGGAGATGGTGTATCTCAAAACTATTGACCCTAAATCCCCAGATCAGAAGCTTCGAGATTACAGAAAGCGGATTTTGGCACTTTCAAAGCAGCATTCAGACAGACAAATGCTGCGGCATGAGGTGATTAGTGGTATTTTGGCACTGCAAGTCCCCAGCTTTAGGAAATGGCTGGAAAACTGTCGTAATGCCAACTTAGTTATTGCTGTTTGGGCAGCAATGGGACATCACCTCAAAATTGGGCTAAGTCAAGATGATCAAGCTGCGGAATTTATAGCGGAAATTCTCTCTGGTACTGGGGATGAATTGAAAATTTATACCCATCATTCAGACTTTCAAGCAGTGTTAAGAATGGGTTGTCAAGCTTTAGCACTGCCTGACAATCTACCAGAACCACCGCCAGAGAATTGGTCTAAGAGTCAATTGCAACAAGCCTTGATCGATCTGCGTGATGAGTTTATACAGTTTGAATCGCAGCTTACCTGGGAACAGCAGAAGTTTGTAGCAGCTGTAAAAGCAACAGTAATTGCTGCTGATTTAGCTGGATCGGCATTACCATTGGCAGAAGAGGACTTTCAAGTGTGGATTAAGGAGGTACTGAGTTTACAGCTATCAACCGATGAAGTTCAGAAGCTAGTTAATCAACGTTTGCAAGGTAAGTCATTACGTCCATTTCAAGAGCAAATTGCCACAACTCTTCGTCGAGTCACATTAGTAAAAGCGGGTTGCGGAACAGGTAAGACAATTGGTGCTTATGCATGGGCAGAAAAATGGGCTGTGGGACGTAGATTATTTTTTTCTTACCCAACGACAGGCACAGCTTCGCAAGGATACATTGATTATGCGGATGGTACAAAAATAGAAGCGACCTTAATGCATTCTCGTGCAGATTTGGATCGAGAACTGCTATTTTCTGGTGAATCTGATGATTCTGAGGGTATGGATGCTAGACTAATGGCTTTTCAGGCATGGCGAAAGAAACTGATTATCTGTACAGTCGATTCCGTGCTGGGCTTAATTCAAAATAACCGCAAGCCTCTTTACTCTTGGGCGGCGATCGCTCAATCAGCCTTTGTCTTTGATGAAGTTCATGCTTACGACACACGTCTTTTCGGTGCGCTGTTGAAATTTCTTAGGGCGTTTAGCGGTGCGCCCATCCTTTTAATGAGTGCCAGCTTTACAAACGAACAGTTACAAGCCATTCGTCAAGTCATGGCAGAACTGGGCGAAGAACTAGATGAACCAATTCAAGGACCGAAAGAACTAGAGGAACTCAAGCGTTACGAAATTAAATATATATCAGAAGTTACTGACCCCAATGAACTTTCGCAAATTTGGCAACCTGTCATAGAAGCCTTGAAAAAGAAACAGAAAGTGCTGTGGGTGACTAACTCTGTACAGACTTGCATAGAACTTTATCGCACAGCAAAAACAAAGCTTGCTGAACATTTACCACAATTAGCCATCGAACCATTAATTTATCACAGTCGCTACCGTTACAAAGACAGGCTCAAAAAGCATAAAGCTGTCATTGAAGCGTTTAAGAAAGATGAACCAATCCTGGCTATTACCACACAAGTTTGTGAAATGTCCCTAGACTTAAGTGCAGACTTGCTGATTTCTGCAATGGCTCCAGCTGCGGCGTTGATTCAACGCTTGGGAAGGCTTAACCGCCGGATGACTCAACCCGAGGAAGGAACAAAACTAGCGATTATTTATCCTTGGAGTTATAAGAAACCCTATGAGTTAGCAGATCTTTCAACAGGAGAGCAGCTAATTCAACAAATTTCTGGCAAGACAGGCATTTCTCAGCAAGATTTAGCAGAAGTTGCTGCTCATCTTAACTCTGAGGAAGTCAAACCTGTCAAATCAAGTTGGCTGGAAGATAACTGGTGTACTTATCCAGATTTTCTGCGTGAAGGCGGATACACCATCACTGTGTTGTTAGGCGAAGATGAGAAAATAATTTGGGATATTGCCGAACAACGTAGACAGGAATTACTTAAAAAAGGTGAGAACCAATCTCGGATAAAATTGTTCAAACAAGAAGCACAAGCTTGGTCAGTACCTATCCGAATCGAACCAGACTACCGTTCATGGCAACGTAGGGGATTCTATCCCATAACTCCCATAGGCAGAATTCGCTACAGCGAAGAGGTAGGAGCAGAACAGTGAAATTAGAGTTTGATTTAGGTAATCCTAGCTTTACCCTGTTGCATCGTACTGGTTTAGCTGGCTTATGGATGACCTTGAAGCAACTAGAAACCGAAGAAGTTACTTGCCCACAGGGCTTAACTTGGCAACTTACTGATAGGAAAGTCTTATTGAATTGGAAAGGCGACGATCAAACAGTATTAGAATGGCTATTAACAGAATCTTTCCAAATTGATGATGGACTGATTGCGCTGAGAGGTTTAGATTCTCAAACCATGCGTAAGGATGCTCAGGTGATTGTACACCAGGGAATTCTTGGCACTTTTCTACAACATAACAGCACCCATAAATCAACTGGTACTAAGATAGAATCCTTAGCGTTGGGTGAGGGAGAACCAGAAATTCAGGTGAAATACAAAGCTCTACAAAGCTATGCTTATCAGGAGTTTGCTAGCAGTCTTTGTGATAAAAACGGACTATTTCTGACAAAACCTATTAGCGTTGCCGGGTGGTTAAATCCAGGTGCTGTGGTACGCCATGTTGCCTTTAGTTCTGATACCAGTTTTGAAGAGCCTCCAGAAAATGCTTTCGTCCTATTGTTTGCCCCTGTAGCCTGTTATTACTACATTCTCCGTTCTAAATTACGAGATAAACGCGCTCAATATGCATTGGTAATTCCTGAAGTAACAGACTTAGAAAATTACGCTCAGTACCGTCAACATCCACGCCTAAGATATGCCAGTTATAAAGATTTCCATGCTTCTGGTTTAGGTGATGCTGGATTGCGATTTTTGACATTTGAAACAACAGCAAACATTGCTAAGACTTTTGGAGTACCGCGTTGTCAAGTTTTGACATTGGGAACTGTCGCATGGGCAACTCAGCAAAAAACTCGGACTGATATGTATGTGGTAGAGGCAAACGATCGGGTTTGTCAGAATTATCAGGTTTGTGATGATTGGTTGAAAGTCAAGAGCATTGAAGGTAAAGAAGGTGGATTTGTTGTGACTAGCTTTGCCAGGGAACTAATAGCTGAAAATCTGGCGAGGAACCAACCCTGGTACTCTGGCATTTCTGACAAAGTTAACAGTAATGAACTGTTTCAAAAACTGGCTTATGAAAGAGGAGGACTATATCAAGTGATTCAGAAAGTTCAGTCAGATGAACGAGAAAAACTATTTGTTCAAGCTTGTCATGAGGCAATTAAGTTTACCTACGGACAAATCTCAGAACAAGCGAAGAAACGAGGAGAAGTGCCAAACTTTGACCGTGAAACAGTACGCATCAGAACAGGATTAAGTCGTTGTAAAAATGCCGAAAATTTTAGAGAATTTATTACGGAATTTTGGTCAAGAGCAGGTCGTATTCCCACTTTGCAGGAGCATTGGCAAGATTTGATGCAGTTTGTCATGCAAGATAGTTACTGGAAAAAGTCAAGAGACTTAGCTTTACTGGCACTAGCTAGTTATAAAGGCAAGAAAGGTTCTGATGAAGATGAGATAGATGAAACAGGCGAAAATAATGAATTAAAAGATGAATCAATTGATTTGGGTTGGGAATAATTAGTTTTTGAGGAGATTACAAAAATGACATTTCATCTATTCGGCAATGTTGTCACTGGATACGGTACGGCGGCGAATAATCGCGGAGAAAATGAAGGGAATGTTACGACCTTACAAAAAATTCTTTGGAAGGGAGAAGTACATACCACAGTTTCTGCCGAGGCGATTCGTTGGGCATTACGTTATTATTGGCAAACTGCTGGTAATGGTTATCAAGTGAATCGTCGTTGGGATGATGAAGCAAATGATAACATTTGGCAAAATGAAAATTTTGATGATACGAATTTTATTGATGATGATGTGTTAGGTTTTATGCGTGCAGAGGGTGCGAAAGTTGAAGCTTCCGATGAACCCAAACAAAAAGGAAAGAAAGCGTCTAAAGGTACAACAACTGCTAAACGGGGAGTTTTAGAAGTAACTCGTGCTGTTTCTACAACACCTTTTAGTGGTGATTTAACGTTCAATTCTGCTAGCGGGAAAAAAGGACGGACTTCGCTTTATGGAACTGAGGTTCATGCAACTCGCTTTCAATATGGATTTGCATTAACTCCCGAACGGCTAAAAGACAAATCTCGCATCATTGCAGTTCTTGAAGGTTTGAGTTCTCTGGGAGAGGTTGCAGGTAATCACTCTCGTTTTCTTTACGACTTTTCTCCCGATAGTTTAGTTTTACGATGGACACATGATTTTTCACCTCGGATTCTTTATTGTTTTGCCCAGAAGGATGAAGAAATATCAATTGAGGAATTGATCGGAAAAGTTAAAAATCAGGATATTGAACCACAGGAGTTGTGGATAGCAGGTGCGATTACAGAATCTCAGGAAGTCAAAGAATTAAAAGAATTGGGGGTGAATATTTTTCCGGGAATTAAATTAGCTGTGCAAAGCATGAGACAAGTCATTGCTAGAGATTTGCAGTTACCTCAACTGGAGTTAATCAGATAATGACAGTAACAGAGAAAATGCTGGCGTTACAAGTAGACGTTCCCATTGCTTGCTTTCGCCAATCTCGCGCCCGTGAGTACGCAGAAACCTACCCAGTACCACCACCCTCAACTGTCTATGGTATGCTTCTTTCTATTGTGGGCGAACAAGATAGATATCGGCACTGTGGAATTTGGTTGGCGATCGCTCTATTATCCCAACCTCAAAAATCAAGGGTTATTCGTACTTTTCGTCGGTTCAAGAAGAAGGATATCCACGACCCCAGTAACGCTAGACCAGATTATCAGGAACTCCTGACAGATATTCGCTTTATTGTCTCGGTTGCTTCCGGTACAGACTCCTCACAGCCAACTTTACCAGAACGCTTACAAATGGCGTTTGCTAACCCAGCCTCTATAAACCGTTTTGGGGGTCTGTGCTTGGGAGAAAGTCGTGATTTGGTTAATTCTGTTACCTTGTTGTCGGAAAACTCTCAAAGTGAATTGTTGCGGTGGTTGATACGGGATGACAATGGTTTATGGACTTTACCCTACTGGGTAGATCACGTTGGTTCCAAGGGTACTCGTTGGCAGAGATACCTGATACTTGAACCTTCTGGGCATTCGCAACCACCTAAGTTGGCATGGACGGAAATCAAGTCAACTTGAATACACGTTCATTTGAAAGTGATGAAAAGTCAACTAAACTTAATCAAAATAGAATCATCGCGACGGAGAAGTATGGCAATGCTTCAAATCAAAAATCACCTGACACTCCTTGAATTTCTCGCACTACCAGAGGGGGATATTACCTATGAATTAGTAGATGGAGAAGCTAGACCTAAAATGTCACCTAAAAGATTTCATTCCAGATTGACTGTTGCCCTTTGCCAACTTCTGACTCAGTGGTGTCAAAATCGTGGTGAGGTAGGCATTGAGTGGGCAGTTACTTTAAAGCGTAACGGTCGAGACTGGATGCCAGTACCAGATTTGCTCTACATTTCTTATAGCCGACTGACTACTGATGTTCTTGTAGATGAAGCTTGTCCAATTCCCCCAGAATTAGCCATAGAAATTATCTCTCCCGACCAAAGCTTTGGAGAAATGAGTGAGAAAGCAACTGATTACTTAAATGCAGGGGTCTTAAGAGTATGGGTAATTGATGCTAAAGCCAAAACTGTCACCATTTTTTATCCCGATGCTGCACCCCAGACAAAAAGAGGAGAGGCTAGTTTAGCAGATTCGTTGTTGTCAGGACTCCAACTCACACCCCAACAAATTTTTCAGCAAGCAGGAATTCCTGAATAATTAAAGTTTTCACCTCAGATGCCTACAGGCGCTCAACAAATTACCTTGAGGCATCCAAAATGCAAACTTTAGATCTACAACTAACAAAACACAACACCCTCCGTGTCTCTGCTTTACACGCCCTAGCCTACTGTCCCCGTCTCTTCTATCTTGAAGAAGTCGAAGAACTTTACACTCAAGATGCAGCCGTCTTTGCCGGACGCAGGTTACACGCCGAACTTGAAAAACATGAAGACGAGGACTGGGAGGAACTATTTCTCGAAAGCGAAGAATTAGGGTTACGCGGTCGGCTTGATGCCCTTCGCACTCGTGATGGGCAAACAATTCCTTACGAACACAAACGCGGTCGCAGCTATCGAGATGAGAACAATCAACCTCAAGCATGGGAGAGCGATCGCCTCCAAATTCTCGCCTACGCCTGTCTACTAGAATATGTCCAAGGAATCACGGTGAAAGAAGGTCGCATCCGCTACCATGCTGATAACGTACTGGTTCACGTACCATTGGATGATTCAGGACGTGCGATCGTTCGAGAAGCAATTCAACAAGCACGCACACTCAGACAATCTACCCACCGACCACCAGTAACCGACAACGAACGATTGTGCGCCCGTTGTTCCCTAGCTGCCGTGTGTTTGCCAGAAGAAGCGCGACTGGCACACGATCGGGAATGGCAACCAATTCGGCTATTTCCTGAAGATGACGACCGGCAAGTCATTCACGTTTTGGAACCAGGAACATCTGTTGGTAGAACCGGAGAACAAATTAAAATCGCCCGTCGCAATCAACCTGTAGAAACCGTTCCGGCTCGTCAAGTCGGACAGTTGGTGTTGCACAGTTTTTCCCAAATCTCCACCCAAGCGCTGCACTTTTGTGCTGAGCAAAAAATAGGGGTGCATTTTATTTCCGGTGGGGGACGATATCTCGGTAGTTTTGACACTCGACAGGGTAGTATTCAACGCCGTATTCGTCAGTATTCGGCTCTGAGCAATTCTGATATTTGCCTAGAGTTGGCGCGTAAACTGGTGATTTGTCGCGGTCAAGGACAGCGCAAGTTCTTGATGCGAGGGACTAGGAGTAAAGCTGAAGTGTCTGAGAAGCTACAGAAAGCGATCGCGCAAATGAAAATTATCCTCAAACAAGTTCCCCAAGCAAAATCTTTGGAATCTCTATTAGGACTGGAAGGGAATCTGGCGGCGCTGTATTTTAGTGCGCTACCGTGTTTGATTTCACCAGAAGTGTCAGCGGAACTGCACTTTGCAGGCAGAAATCGTCGCCCACCCAAAGACCGATTTAACTCTCTCATCAGCTTTGGGTATGCTTTGCTACTTAAAGATGTCATGAATGCCATCTTGACAGTGGGACTGGAACCTGCATTAGGATTTTACCATCAGCCGCGATCGCAAGCTGCACCCCTAGCACTGGATCTGCTGGAAATCTTCCGAGTGCCTTTGGTAGATATGACCGTGATGGGTTCAGTGAATCGGGGTCAGTGGGATACCAAGGCAGATTTTGAGGTTCGGGGAGAGCAGGTTTGGTTAAGCGAAGTTGGTCGGCGCAAGTTCGTTGAACTGTATGAACGTCGTAAACAAGAGACTTGGAAACACCCAGCCACAGGTTATTCCCTTACCTATCGCCGTTTGTTTGAGTTAGAAGTTCGGCTATTGGAAAAAGAATGGTCTGGTGAGGGTGGTTTATTTGGTCATTTGGTGCTGCGATGAGGTGTAGCTATGGCTGAAGTAAAAAATTGCTACTTGGTTTGCTACGACATTCGCAATCCCAAGCGCTGGCGCAAGGCTTATAATTTACTCCAAGGATACGGCGAAAGAACACAATACTCGATTTTTCGCTGTTCGCTGAGTATGCGATCGCGTGAAAAATTACGTTGGGAACTTGAAAAGATCTTAGCCACAGAAGATAGTCTGCTTCTAATTCGTCTATCACACCAGTGCGTCGCTGGCATACCAGCCTATAACCGTCCAGGTGCTTGGTCGTCTCAAGAAGAGGCATACCGGATTGTGTGATGCAGGGATCTGTGAGTGTGAAGTACCAACACAGAGGATCGCAAACAGCAAACTCTTTCTAGGCTTGCTGTTCGAGATTTTTTAACTAACTGCAGGTGCTTGTATTTTCTACAAATAGCTTAGAAGCTAGGGAATTGGAGGGTTTTTAAGATCGGCTACCATGCTTAAGGGTGAAGTTGGGTAAGAATTTAGCGATTCTATTGCACCTAAAAGCAAGGTGCTTGTAATATCAGATCTGGGTGGTTGTCTGGTATAGGTTTCAATGATCGCCCTGCCTAAACCTTTGATGCCGTAAGGCGTTGATCACTAGAAGTTAGCGATGAGCAAGTCAGGACGGCTCAACTGCCTAAACCTTTGATGCCGTAAGGCGTTGATCACCCCGATAAATCCTGTGTTAACATCCCAAAAAAAACCTGCCTAAACCTTTGATGCCGTAAGGCGTTGATCACAACACACAATTCTCTTACTTTTGGTCGAAGACTGCCTGCCTAAACCTTTGATGCCGTAAGGCGTTGATCACATGTTGGCGTTCCGTTGCGGGGATATGAAGAGGATCTGCCTAAACCTTTGATGCCGTAAGGCGTTGATCACTAAGTCCAATTCAGCTCTCCCTATTTAGTCCATAGTCTGCCTAAACCTTTGATGCCGTAAGGCGTTGATCACCATGGGCGAGTGACAAGGATCTGTCGGTAGAATTCTGCCTAAACCTTTGATGCCGTAAGGCGTTGATCACTTAAACAAGCCGAGATATCAAAGCAAAGGGGGGTCTGCCTAAACCTTTGATGCCGTAAGGCGTTGATCGCGAATCACATTCCGTCGGTGCTTGAAGAGAAACCAAACTGCTCAAACCTTTGATGCCGTAAGGCGTTGATCACTAAATTATTTACGTTTTAAATGTTGACAAATGTATTCTGCCCAAACCTTTGATGCCGTAAGGCGTTGAGCACATTCCTTTCGCGCCTCAGCCCAAAGTTTTAGCTTCTGCCCAAACCTATGATGCCGTAAGGCGTTGAACACGAGGTTCAATCAGAGCAAGAAATATTCAATTTATCTACCCAAATCTAAGATGCAGTAAGGCCTTCAGCACTTACTAAGTTCAAAGCGCAGGGGCAAGCGATCGCCTCCTGCCCAAAGTGGTCAAAAATGAAGCTTCAACTAACCACACTAAAGATAATAGCGCGATAGCACTACGAATGTTGTTCGCGTTTTACCGCCATTCCATAAGAACTGAGATTTACACCAGTTTTCAATTGAATTGACCACATTGTAAGGGCGCGGTTTCCGCGCCCCTACGGTTATACCCGAATGAAATCCACTCTTTTCTGCCATTGTTGATCAATAAATTCCTAGTTTTCATTATAAATAAGAGTTAACTCACCAATTTTTTGAGCTTTATTATGAATCAACTTATACCGTTTTTATATGAAGCTGCATATAATTAGCCTGCGTAGGCAGGCTTTGTTTGTGTAGCCCCAGGCTTCTAGCCTGAGGGCGTTAATGTGCAGCCTCACATAGAATTGGTATTAGCTTCAGAAGCATTGTTGAATAGAGATTTATCCTATTTCACGAGTTTCCCACTTGATGCCCACGATCTTATGACAATCTAGCCAAACAAGTTCGGTGGTAAGCCTTTTATTTGTCCAGCGTTAGAATAAATAATAAGTAGTTCCATCACCAAAAAAGTCTTTGATTATGTTTGCTCAACGGGACACTGGCTGGGATGAGCGCAGTTTACAATAAAGACGGTCAACTGGTGCTTGTCGTTCAGGTCAAGGGCAAACTTAATGCATCAGCACAGTGGGCTTCCCAATTGCGAAGCAATATCCTCGCGCACGGTATCTACCCAAAAGCTCCTTACTTCCTCATGGTCTTCCCTGACAAGTTTTATCTGTGGGCAAATGTTGATGCACAACTTGACATGAGCGAACCAACTTATGCTGTTGATGCGCGTCCTATTTTAAAGCCTTATCTTGATAGAGCTGGAATAACGCAAGGGCAAAAAATAAGTAGTCAGAGCCTTGTACTAATAGTAGCATCTTGGCTATCGAAAATTATTTATTCTGAGCAGCCGCCTCGTGAAACGGATGAATCAGAGCAATGGCTAGTTGAGTCAGGTCTTTATACTGCTGTCGCCGGAGGCAGTTTCGGTCGCGAGGCTGTTGCGTGAACGTTTACGTTGAAATTAACTTTGTTTTGGAACTCGTTTTTCAGCAAGAGTAGCTTGTCAGTTGTGAGCAAATTCGTGACTTCTTAATGACAGTAAAGAGCTAAGATCGAATAAACCGCTAATAAGACTCCCTAGAAGAGGCAAAATAATGTGCTAAGCAGTTCCACATTTAACTTGCATCCTTCGGGGCGGGCAGGATGCCCACCCCACAAGAGTTTAATGAAATTTAGATATGCAAATTAGATGTGTTTTAGCTTACTACCAGAAGATTTAGATAAATCTACAAGTTATGTCTGAAAGTTTAAAAAATAGTTCGCAGACAAATATGAAGATAAATACAGATCTACATACACAACCACTATCAGAACAAGTTGGTCAACAAATTATCAATACCGATAATATCAGCATTTTAGAACTGAATCGAGAAAAAATTATTAGTCTATTTAAATCTGATGGTCTGTTGCTGTTTAGAGGATTTGAAACTAGTGTTGACACTTTTACAGAGTTTACCAACTCATTAAGTGCCAACTTTATGGATTATGCTGGAGGAGTGTTCAATCGCAGGGTAATTAATGAAGATGCAACCCTTTTAAGCGTAAATGATTTTAAGGATGAGATTAAATTGCACGGAGAAATGTACTATCAGCAAAATATTCCACTGCTGCTTTGGTTTTTCTGTGCTCATCCAGCATTACAAGATGGTGAAACAACAGTATGTGATGGTAGGCAATTCTTTGATGAACTCAGTAGCTCAACCAAAGAGTTATTTAGTAATAAAAAGTTAAAATACGTTGGTCATTTCAATAAGAAGGATTGGCAGAAACGATACAAAACTGATGATTTAAGCGTAGTCAAACAAATATGTATAAGCAATAATACGCAAATCCAAATAAACGAAGACGAATCAATTGATCTTGAATATATTTGTCCAGCCATCCACAAAAGTAGATGTGGTAAGTATCAGGTTTTTATTAATAGCTTACTGCCAGCAAAACATATAGCTCCACGCAGTGTTTTTTTTGATGATAATTCAGAAATTACTGATGATATTGTTTCTGAAATTAATAAAATTGCAGACAAAATAACTACGGAAATCTCCTGGCAAAAAGGTAATATTTTAATGGTTGATAATACTAGAATCATGCATGGTAGAAGAGCTTTTGCTGATAATGAACGAGATATTTATTTGCGGTTATGTTCTCCTGCATTTCCATTAGAATAAGGAGCGATCGCCCATATGTCCTATAGTGAATTCACACTCACAAGCGCCAAACAGAAGTTGGCTTTAACAACCTACGAGGAAATGGGAATCTTCGCAAACACCCCCGAATTAGAAAGCAGCAACTTATTACGAGAGACGATCGCCTACAACCTCCCAATCGCACTTGCTAGCAACAGTGAAAAAGCGCGGTCAGAACTGCTGATTGCTCCCATACTCACAGACCTACGACGGCAGTTACACAACAAAGTCAATCTGTTTTCTGGCGTAGAATTCAACGTAGATAATGAAAGAGGTCTGAATGGAGTGTGCGACTTCATTATCAGCCGCTCTCCTGAAATTCTAGAAATCACCGCCCCAGTAGTCATTATAGTTGAAGCCAAGAAAGAAAATCTGAATTCTGGATTGGGTCAATGTATAGCTTCCATGTATGCAGCCCAGATATTCAATGAAAGCCAAGGAAGCACTATCCAATCAATATTTGGTGCCATCACCATTGGTACAATCTGGAGATTTCTCAAGCTGGAGCAGCAAGTTGTTAGTATTGACCTAGGTGAATATTATTTACAAAATGTAGACAAAGTACTTGGGGTGCTGGCAAGTGGAGTTGGAGAATAATTCGTAATTCGTAATTCGTAATTCGTAATTCGTAATTAATGGTTGCAAAGCAACTAGACTGCCGCGCTTCGCAAAGCAGCGCTACTCAGATCTTGCACCATTCTCAATAAGACCTAAAAAACCGGGTTTCTCAACGATTAATAAAGGGCTTCAGCCTTCAATATTTGCAAGAAACCCGGTTTTTGATGCTGGTGCAAGATATGAGGCTACGCGATTTATGGCGTAGCTGAATTTGGGGATGAATTATTCTTTGTAACTTTGCGCCTTTGCGCGGCAGTTGCTTCAACGGGGGAAACCCCAACGCCAGTCGCCTGGGCGCGGGAAACCCGCCTGCAGCGCTGGCTCCGCAACGCACTGCCTTGCCTTTGCGTGAGATTTTCATACCGTTAATCACCAACGCCAAATTTATTTAGGGAAACTAAAAAATGCGATCGCTACATTATTTCAAGCCGAAGCCAAGAGGCGTAGCTGATATCTTGCACCATTCGATAGTTCGTGTAGGGTTGGCACTGCCCACCAACGCAAAAATAGGTCCGATCGGTCAATGGTGGGCGATGCCCACCCTACAAAAATAGCGTTATTGCAACTGGTGCAAGATGTGAGGTAGGGTAATAATTACGAATTACGAATTACGAATTATCTTAACCTCCCTCAGCATCTCTAAATGCTTCTTTACAGGTGCGAGTGTATTCGCAACAATCATCCCACTTGCAGCGACTGCTGGTAAACCAATACCGGGAAATGTCGAATCTCCACAGCACAACAGTCCCGACAGGGGTGTGCCTGGACCTGGAAACAGACCAACTCCAGCCCGAATCGCCGGACCATAGGAACCGCGATGACGGCGTAGATAGCGTTCGTGGGTTAGCGGCGTACCAACCAAAGTCACCTCACAACGCGATCGAATGTCTGGAATGATTCGCTCTAAAGCTTGCCACATCACCTCTGCACGCATCTGCTTTTGTTGCCCATACTCCTGACTTCTCCTGTCCATCCCCTGCCAGAGGTCATACGGCTCATTCCCAGGTGTATAAACGTGAATCACGTGCTTTCCTGCTGGTGCCAACGATGAATCTAAAACTGATGGAATCGATACTACCACAACGTTTTGAGGAGCCGTAACACCCAAGTCCCAGTCTTTGACTACAATGTAGTGACACGCCAGATCTGACCTTAATCCTTGTGCGTCAATACCCAAGTGGAGATGCATAAAGCTATCACACTCTGGTGTCGCCTGTCGTGCCCGAAACCGATTTGGCACAGCCTTTTCTGGAAGCAGCTTCAGCGTATCCCATACCGACGCATTCGATACAACTGCCCGACGTGCCCTTACCTCTTTGCCACCACGCAAACGCACACCAACCGCCCGATCGCCTTCTACAAGAACTTGCTCAACAGAAGCACCAAGCATCAGCCGACCGCCGTGTCCCTCAAGCCCCCGTACTAGCGCATCAACCAAAGCACCACTCCCACCAACAGGATAATCTAGCACCGCGTTTGGTCGATACCAATCTGCAAACATAAATGCCATCTCCGCTGCACTGGTTCCATCAGCAGGCAGTCCGGAAAGCAGGAAACTAAGCAAGTCCAGCCAGTTGCGCGTAAAAGGGTCATTGACAACGCCGTCCATAATCCGTGAGAACGGTCCCGTCATCTTGACAATATCTGCAACATGCTGTATAATAAATGGGGCAAATCTGCTCACAGTTATAGCTGCACCCAGATCAAAGCGTAAAGCAGCGGGCGGTATTGCAGTTGCTGCATTAACCAGTGGTTCCATAACACGCTGAAGCTTTTGCCATTCGTCGCAGGCTGCATTACCACGGAACTTTGTCAGAACCTCACAAAATTGATTAGCACCAACCGAGGTGTCAAAATCACCCTCTGGTACGCAGCATCCCCATGTATCATATGTTGCCCACTCTAGATCTTCGCCAATTGCGTCTAGTAGTTGTCGGAGGGGATTGGAAGAAGGTCTGTACGACAGTCCAGAATAAAGCGACGGACCTGAATCAAACTTGAATCCGTCGCGTTCAAAAGCGTGTGCAGCACCGCCAGGGATTGAGTGACTCTCACAGACTGTGACATTGAAGCCATACCGCGCTAAAAGCGCTGCACAGCTTAAACCGCCAATACCGCTACCAATGACAACTACATCTGTGTATTGATCGTTCGCAGTCGATGCTGCTTTCAAAAATGTTTGCTTAGTCATGGATGACATTTTTTGTCAATGCGTAAGTCATAACAATGTTGCACAGGTACGGCAGTGGCGGCGGTGCGATCGCTCTAGTACCGCTGCGCAGAAGTCAAAAGTCAAAAGGCTTATAATGCAAGCTTTTATAATTTTTAATTTTTAATTTTTAATTCCCCAAAGTGGATATGTTGTTATGGCACGGACTTACCTTTGGAGTTTAGTTTATCATAGGCAGAGACATCTGTTACAGTCAATAAGAGATAACCTCAATGCTTGATCCAGCTTTGTGCGATCGCCCTGTTACTCAGTGGCTTGTCTGGAAGGCAATGCTTTCTAACTGGCTGATGACACCGATCTTGGTAGTATTGCCACTCTTGGCTTTGGTCTTCATACCATGGATAATTCCAAGACTACGATGGAAGCGGTTTTGGAGTGGATTGGGAACAGTGTTATTAGTGATGTACTGGACTGCCACTTTTCCGTTAACCATTGCTGTAGAAAAAAAAGGATTAACGGCATTTATTCCCCCCGATCCTGGTACAACTACAGATGCAATAGTTGTGTTAGGTCGTGGAGCAGAATTTAGAAAGTCGCGGGTTAAAGTTGCGGCTGAACTTTGGCGATCTCGTCGCGCACCTCTGATTTTTGCCAGTGGTGTAGGAGATGGCTTGGAAATTGTTCAGCAACTTAAAGCAGAAGGTGTTCCCGATCAAGCATTAGACGAAGAACACTGTTCTCAAACTACTAAAGAAAATGCACTGTTCACCGCATCCGTACTCCAATCACGAGGAGTCAAGCAAATTCTATTAGTGACCGATCCTCCTCACATGTTGCGATCGGTGCTGACTTTTCGCGGTTCAGGGTTTGAAGTTATTCCACATACAAGTCCCATACCATCTAGGCTAACTCCTACGGAAACAGCAATGCTGATGTTTTACGAGTATATGGGCTTAGTTAGCTACGGTTTAAAAGGGGAATTTATTCCTCAACATTTGGCTGAACAGAAAAATCCTCCACTGGCAAAAGTAAATTAGGCAACGGTGAAAGTACGGGATGTAACGGATGCAATGTTGGCAACGGATTACCTAACGGATGTAACGGATGCAATGTTTGTGATCCCGAAAGATCATTTATCCGTTATATCCCGTACTTTCACCGTTGCTAACCTTTGCGCAACGGATGCAATACCTTAATCAAGACTGGTTGGCGATCGCTTCTTTTGCACCTACAACCCGATCCTTTGGTTGTGAACTTAGTTGATCCAAAATGTCCAAAACTTCCTGTTCAAAAGCTACCTGAGCACGATTGGTTTTGCCACCTACATACAAGTGACCATCAAGTTGCAACGCCCAAATTTGCGAGTGAGAGAAGTAACTCATACTCACACCCAGCATCAGCAAGGCAAACCCAGTGTAAACAAAGGGTATTCCCGGATCGGCTTTAATTTGCAAGCCAGTACTGCCAATGACATCAAGAATTTTCAGCGTGACGCCATTAACTTCAGTAGACATTCCAGTGCGAACTGTACCAACTAGCTGACCGGTGGCATCGTAAATTAACAACATTCCCTGCAAGTCTTTTGCTAGCAGAGAGACACCCGCACTCAAATCTGGTTTGGTTGGAATCCAAGTTCCCCAGATACGTCCTTTGTTGTTAGTCGCAAGTTTCGCCATTGGTAGTTGGAAAATTGGGCTGTTATTGACTCGGACGCGAACTGCTGAAATTCCCCAATCAGTCTGGTAAAAAGTCACACCTTGATGACGCAGAGGTTGGTTGACAAAAATCGTTTTGCGGTCAACCTCTTTTTCCTGATTGTCCAAGATTGACATATCCGAGTAAAACTGGTCGATTCCGCCTGAAGGGGTGTAGTCAATCCAAAAACGATTGACTCGTGCAGACCAATCTTTGGGAATTTGAGCTGCTGCCCAAGGTCCGGCTTCTATAATATTTTTTACCTGAAATGTGCTGCCACTTTGAACCATTTCCTGGGCAACAAACCCAGTCATCATCCCCCAAATTGACCCCAGCAGAATAATTACAATACCCACATGCACTACAATCGGTCCGATGCGTCCGACTATTCCCTTACGGGCGTAAAGGATATGCTCTTTTTCTTGAAAAATTTTGTAGCGACGGTTCTGTAATAGTTGGGTAAGGGTTTGGAAAGACGCGAAATTTTGAGTCTCTACATCAAATTCAGCGCTGAGGGCTAACTTTTGAAATTGGCGGGGTTGGTCGTAAAATTTCCACTTCCGGGCAGTTTTTAAGGCTGGTAGCTGGCGGGTAAAGCTACAAGCGGTAATCGCAGTCCCAAATAGAATGAGTAATGCTAAAAACCACCAAGTACGATAAACATGGTCTAAGCCCACGGTTAAGATCACTTTCCAGGTGAGAAAACCAAACAAAGCTGGATGTTCTGGATAGTTTGCCTGGTAAAATTCTAGAGCTTGACCTTGCTCAATGACAGTACCTGTGATGCTAAAAAGTGCGATCGCCAGCAGCAGCACTATCGCCAAACGTAAATTTGTCAACACGGGCAAGAAATCCTGCTGTAAAAAGCGCCCACTTGCTGACCATACTGATTGTTTGTCAACTGAATTTTCTATAGTCATTAGATTTATTTGTAATATTTGTATATGATATTGCGGAATTGGGGGTCTAAATCCCTATTAGGGATTAAAAACCATTCCCCGGAATCCGAGAAATTAGGGAAAATACACCAAATCCTACCAACAGTAAACCGCTAACAGGGTTAATCCAACCTGACCAGCGGCGTAACTCTAGCAATTTCTTGATCGAAGCTGTAAATGTACCCGCTAAAATTAATGGTGCTACATAGCCTGCTGTGTAGGAAAGCAGCAAAGCCGCTCCTAAAACTAAGTCTTGCGTATGAGCTACCCAACCAAGCAAACTAGCTAAAACAGGTGTACTGCAAGGAGAGGCGACTACACCAAAACTTAGACCCATCAAATATGCTCGTAACCCTTTTGGTAATTCTTGAGAAATCCACTCAATACCTCCAAAGGCGGGGAATTGCAAAGGCAAGGCTTCCAGTAAGTTTAGCCCCATGAGAATTGCGATGATACTAACAATAATCGGTAAACCAATTCCTACCTGACCGTAGACGAGTCCGACAAAAGCTGCTAATATACCTAGTGATGCTAGTGTTGTTGCTAACCCCAAAGCAAACCAGGTAGACTGAACTGCTGCTTGGAGACGGCTTTCAGCTTCATAACCGCCGATATAGCCGATGGTAATTGGTAGCATAGAAAGCATACAGGGAGTGAGGCTGGTGAGCAAGCCAGCAACAAAAATTATGCCAACGCTGAGCCAACTGAGATGGGTCAATTGGTTGGAGACAAGAGCGTTAGCAAATTGTTCTAATTCGTAAAGTCTGGTTTGCAGGGTTTCAAGCATGAGTTAGATAGAGCAGGAAATGCTTACTATGCTCGAATTTTAACTTAAGTATCAGCTTTTGGGTGGGAGCGATCGCGCTGATTGAAAATTAAGTATTTACATTAGTATAAATAAACGTCATATTAATGTAAATACTAAAAGTATAAATTTATGGGTAACATTAAAACCGCCATCTCCCTTCCAGAGTCATTGTTTGAGGAAGCTGAGGCTATAGCGAGTGAGATGAAGGTTTCACGTAGTAAATTAATGGCGATCGCACTAGAAGAGTTTATTCGCCACCACCACAACAAACAACTGCTGGCGAAAATTAACACGGCTTTAGCAGACTTTCCAAATCACGAAGAACAAGCAGTGCACAGCAGTATGATCGGCCAACATCGACGAATTGTCGAAGGCGAATGGTAATAAATCAAGGTGAAGTCTTCTGGATTAATCTGGAGGAATTGTCAGGTTCCAAACCAGGCGATCGTCATCCCCATGTAGTAATTCAGAACAATGTGTTTAATCGGAGTCGCATCACCACTGTTGTTGTTTGTACACTAACTTCTAATCTCAGACGCGCATCAGTACCGGGGAATGTGTTATTAGAGGCTGGAGAAGCCAATTTGCCAGAACCAAGTGTTGTCAACGTTTCTCAAATTTTCACTGTTGATAAGCGGCAGTTAGGTGTAAAAATGGGCACACTTTCGCCAGAGAGAGTGCGGCAAATTCTTGACGGAGTACGGCTGGTTATAGAACCTCGCGAAGTTGAATAGGAGTAAGTTGTTGGTTGTTAGTTGTTAGTTGTTAGTTGTTGGTTGTTGGTTGTTGGTTGTTGGTTGTTGGTTGTTGGTTGTTGGTTGTTAGTTGTTGAGAGAGTAGTCAACTTTATTTTTTTTGCAAAACTCGTCGTTCACGCTTATTGCTACGCTGTCCTCGCAACGGTACTACATCAGCTTCACTACTTTCGCGTGCAACCCGAATCAGCAACCCAGCTGACATCAAACTAGCAATCATCGAATTACCGCCATAACTAAACATGGGCAAGGGTAAACCTGTAGTTGGTAAAGCCCCAGTTGTAACACCAATATGAAGCAATGATTGCCCTACCATCAAAATTGTCACACCAATCGCCACCAGTCTCAGCACTGCTTGCTTAGCCTTGAGCGCTACAATTAATCCTAGGGTTGCGTATAAAGCCAACAGTAGCAACAGCACTATACTGCCAACAAAGCCAAATTCTTCGGCGAACACCGCAAAAATAAAATCGGTGTCTTGAATTGGTAAATAAAATAGCTTTTGTTGGGAAAGCCCAAACCCAGATCCCCAATGTCTACCAGAACCCACCGCCAGCAAACTTTGCACTAACTGGTAGCCATTCCCTTGCGCGTCAGCCCACGGATTAAGGAACGACATCACTCGCTTGCGCTGATACTCTTTTATACTAATACTGAGGGTTGCCAACAGCACTCCGCCGACGGCGGTTCCTCCGAGATACTTGTAAGGCAACCCAGATGCTAGGGCAATTAGCCAGATCGTCATGCCGCAAAGTGCAGTTGTACTCAAGTTAGGCTGCGCTAAAATCCCCAGAATGATCGTACCGAAAATAGCTAGCCAAGTAAAACGAATTCCCCAACTTATTCGTTCCCACTGACCAAAAAGCCGCGCACTTTGCAGCACCAAAAAGGGTTTAATCAATTCAGAGGGTTGAATCGGAACTGGACCTAGGGGTATCCAGCGAGTTGCACCATTAGTGTTGGTTCCCACTCCCGGAATCAGGGTGACTAATATTAACCCCAACAGCAGGATGACAAACCAGTGAGATAGCCCCAGAATCTTGCGTACAGGTACATTAACAATAATATTGAAGATTATTAATGACACTAAAACCCAAATTAGTTGACGTTTAAAGTAGTACAATCCATCATGATAACGAGTATCAGCAACGGGATAGGATGCCGAAAACAGCATTACTAACCCCATAAATAACCAAGTTAATGTCAACCAGCGCAATAACCGTGCCTCTAATGCCCAGTTGGACACGGAATCATCAAACAATGGAATCAGGCGGCGTAGATTCACGATCAGTACAAGTAAAGTGAAATAATTTTAGATTGGTTCGTGAGGAATGGCTTTGATCAAAGCCATCTGCGATCGCATTGCGTTACGTTTCACTAACTACAATCTACAATCTAATTTATCTCTTGGCGTTCTTGGCGCCTTGGCGGTTGATATAGCAATCCTATTTGATTTTTGAAATATACGTAGGGGAGCCACAAAGAGTGCGCGGTGAGACAGCCCTGTTCGCGTTAGCGACGAAGGAGCGTCAGCGTCTCCCCTTGGGAGAAGGAGGGTTTCCCTCCGTAGGGGACTGCGATAGCGTTAGCGAAGCGTTAGCCGGTACTCCGGCGTCAGCGTTAGCGACGAAGGAGCGTCACCCGAAGGGGTTCCCCGCGTCTTCGTGGAGTGGTGAGTCCAGCGCTGCAGGCGGGTTTCCCGCCGTAGGCGACTGGCGAACCCGAAGGGCGTTGGGCACTGCTCATAAAATTGGGGCATTTCGCTATGATTGAAGTGGAATGTTCATTTGAGGGGTCTGGCTTGATGCAACTGGAAGAGTATTTCAACGTGCTTGCACCCGATGACATCCGGCTCAAAGGAACACGCATCGGAATTGAGAGCATTCTTTATGAGTACATCTATCGCTGCAAAACACCAGAAGAAATTGCCGAACAATTTCACACGGTGACGTTGGAACAGGTTTATGCGACGATTTTGTATTACTTGCATTATCCGTCAAAGGTTGATGCGTATCTGGCAGATTGGTTAGAATTTTCTCGAACCATGCGCGAAGAACAACAGCGCAATCCGTCTCCTGCGAGGATAAGGTTTCGGCAGATCCGGCAAGAAAACACTCCAAAGCAGTTACAGGAAAGCTAATGGCAATCCGGTATCTGTTGGATGAACATCTCAATCCGGCATATCGTTCTCAACTCGTGCGGCGTAATCCTGATTTAGTCGTGCGGATCATTGGAGATTTGGATGTGCTACCCAAGGGCACTCCAGATCCAGAGATTTTGATTTGGTGCGAAACTAATGAATTTATTTTGGTGACGAACAACCGTAAGTCAATGCCCAGACATTTGACTGACCATTTGGCTAATGGTCGCCATATTCCTGGAATTTTCACCATCGATGCAAACCAAAGCATTGGACAAACGGTTGAAGAATTGATTATCATTGCGGGGGCTTCGTTTGAGAATGAATACCAAGATCGAATTGAATATCTACCCCTGTAACTAACAATCAAACAATGGAATCAGGCGGCGTAGATTCACGATCGGTACAAGTAAGGTGAAATAATTTTAGATTGGTTCGTGAGGAATGGCTTTGATCAAAGCCATCTGCGATCGCATTCTCAAAATACCTTACCTTAATCCGTTAAAGAGCGAAATGTCGGAGTAGCTAACGTACTACAAAGAATTTCTGCCGTTTATACTGCATTAGCACAGATTTTTCACAGAATTGAGCAATAAAATCATTTTTATGAAGTGGGCATGCATGTCAACACCACCCCTTTAGAGTTCCGTCTGAAGGGGCTTTTCTCTTTCTGCTTCCACCGCCCCATAAGAAAGCCGCACTGGTCCCGGAATTATTATTCAGACCGATCAAAACACTTTTTCCGATCGGGTCCATATGGGTGGAACCCGCAGATAAACACGGTTTCGTTATAGACAACGCCATGATAATTTCCGCATCCCTTACATGGAAAAGGAACATGCCTCGTTGAATCTTTCCCGATTTTTACCCCAACAAAAATTGAGGCTTGCATCAATAATAATCCGAAACTAAAACCAGCCGCCCCAGTAGCAATAGAGAAAACTCCTATTTTTTCGGTGCATACTCCCACTCTCGTAAATTTTAGATGGGAACGAACACTTTGGCATAGATGCCCCTGACTTTATTGGCAATGTAAATCTATGGCTCCAAAATCGATGTAATATCAAATCCTGTTAATTGCACATGGTATTTGTAGGGGCACAGCAGTGCTCATACGTGTCAACTTAAGGTCAAACCTTTGACGTGTACCAACCGACGCTCGTTTTCTCGTTCCCACGCTCTGCGTGGGAATGCATTCCGGGAGGCTCTGCCTCCTCAAAGTGGAGGCAGAGCCTCCCAGAATGCATTACTAGGCAGAGCCTAGTAACGAGAAACGCTTGTATTTTCAAGGTTTACAGCTTAAGTTGACACCAATGAGCAGTGCTGTGCCCCTACCGTTTGTGTGTTCATTTAACCGGATTTGATATAACGTGCCGGCACAGCACCGTTAATGTAAGATGGCATCCATAGCTTTTTTCCTGGTTCTACTTGGTCTAGGACCGTCCTGACACGCGATCGCCAAGTCTACAGAAAGATTTAGGCTACACAGTATAAAATTAAACTTTTAATTAATAAAACTTAGTGGTTCAACGTAATCCATTGCTTGGCAGTCTACAGTTAAAGGAATTTCAACAAAGAACTCGGTTCCGATCCCAGGTGCTGATACGCACCTCAGTAATCCCCTGTGCTTTTCCACCACTATTTGATAGCTGATCGATAAGCCTAGTCCTGTACCCTTGCCTACTGGCTTGGTTGTGAAAAAAGGATCGAACAGTCTTGCCTTAACTGCTTCTGTCATTCCCGGACCATTATCAGCAATTCGGACGACACAGTTTGTTTTTAAGACTGCTGTAGTAATTGTAATTTTGCTAGGTAAGATCTGAATTTCTGCATCAGAGCGATCGCTATTATAGCTTTCGAGAGCATCAATTGCATTACTGATAATATTCATAAATACTTGATTGAGTTGTCCGGGGTAGCACTCTACTAAAGGTAAATTTCCATAATTTTTAACTATTTCAATGCCTGGGTGATTAGCTTTTTTCTTTAACCGATGCTCTAAAATCAGCAAAGTGCTATCAATACCTTCATGAATATCAACCATTTTCATCTCCCCCTCATCAAGACGAGAGAAGTTTCGCAGAGACAACACAATCTCAGTAATGCGTTCTGCTCCTATCTTCATTGAAGTTAGGGTTTTAGGCAAATCATCAAGTAAGAAATCTAAGTCAATTGCTTCGATGCACTCTTTAATTTCTGGTACAGGATGGGAATAAAACTGCTGGTAAAGATGCAAAAGCTTTAGTAGGTCTTGAGTATATTCCTTAAAATACTTTAAGTTGCCGTAAATAAAGTTGACTGGGTTGTTAATCTCATGAGCGACTCCCGCAACTAACTGCCCCAAACTGGACATTTTCTCAGTTTGGACTAATTGGGCTTGAGTTTGCTGTAATTCCTTGAGAGATTGCTCTAATTTTTTAGCCTGCGCTTCCTGAATTTGCAGCGCGTTCCGTAGTTCTGCCTGTTGCTGGGTCAGGGAAGCCATTAGCTTTTGGGCATCAGCTAGAGCGGTATTTTTAGCTTGCAATAGAAAGAGGAAATCAGTAATTGGGTCGTGAATTGCAAAGTCCTTAAGTTTGATGCCAAGAGGAGCGAGGCTAGCAGTATCAGTAATCAAGGGAGAACCCAGAAAGAATATGACCTCCTGGTCCTGAGACATCATCTGTCCCTTGAGTTGCATTCCATTGTGGAAAAACTGCAATATGAAGAGAGAGCGGGACTGCTTTTTTATGGCATCAAAATCTACCGCAATGTTGGGACGATTAATCTGGAAATTATGCTCAATCTGGGTTCCGATTAGTGGTTCAGGACTGATGCGTTGTAGTACATCTCCAGTCTGGACAATTTCACAATTGCGGTTAAATACAAAATGGAATGGAAAAGCTTTTGTAAATAATTCTGGCGAAAGACTCAGGTAAGGATCACCCATGCTGGACTCAATGTGGTTTGTATTTCACTAAAAATTCATCGTGGTCACCACCCTCATCTCGTTTCTGGGTTTGGGTAATATCAACGAATGTATTGAACCTCGTTCCCAATCCCTTGACCAGACCAATAACCATTGCATCCAGCCCCTCTCTAGTAGAGCGATAGTGTAAGCTTAGAGAATCTTCTTCCATTTGTGTACACTCAAATGATGGGGGTTTGAGCTGAGGAAAGCTAACTCCTACACGAGCATGAAGATTGTCGAGGTTTTCTAGGAACTCAGGCAGATTTTCCCCACTCATATCCATCATTTCGCCGTAACCTTCTTTAGCTGTGTACTGAACCCAATATTCTCCAAAGGCTTGCATAATCTCCGAGGGAGATAAACCCAAGACTGAGCTAGCAGCTTTTACAAGCCTGTGGGTGATGTCATCGGGATAGCCTTCCATACTGATGAACACATCTACTTCTACCTCGGCTTTCTGCTTAATTTCTTTCCAAATCTGGACGCCAAAGCGACTGCGCACCAGATCTTCAATCGCTTTGTTCACTAATCCGTACATGGAAGCCTCCTCTTGCTACACTAAGTTGAATTTGTGCCTGTCATCTACAGGTTTCAAAAGCAGAAAAACATTCGTAAAATTCGCTACCATTCTAATTCTTCAACCCAGCTTGGTTGCATCCGTATTTTTACGGTTTCAACTTACCTGTAGCAATGCCAAATACGCAGGTGAATGGACGAAACAAGACTAAAACGCTATTTTCAGTATTTGCTCGTTGAGAAATCTTATATCAAACGCTAATTGCAAAATGATGGGCTAACAAAAAAATCCCTGAATCATCGGGGATTTTTACATCTATCCTTGAATTATTATTCAGACCGATCAAAACACTTTTTACGAGCAGGTCCATATGGATGCATCCCGCATATAAACACGGTTTCGTTATAGACAACGCCATGATAATTTCGGCATCCCTTACATGGGAAAGGAACATGCCTCGTTGAATCTTTCCCGGTTTTTTCCCCAACAAAAATTGAGGCTTGCATCAATAATAATCCGAAACCAAAACCAGCAGCCCCAGTAGCAATAGAGAAAACTCCTATTTTTTCTGATATGGGAGGTTGATAGTTAAGCACCTTTTCTATTTCAATAATTGATACTCCTATTATTCCAAGAGAAAATACGGTGGATCCAAGTAACAATGAAATAATTGAGCTAAGTGTAAGGAAATCTTCCAGAATAAATTTATTTATTTTCATGACATTCTGCGCTAGGCAACACAGCTAACTACACTGGTTATGATTTCCACAGAGACTATCAAAGCGATGTCTGACGACAAGCCGAGTCGAGCTCCTTCTCCCAATTCCTCGCCGCTGCGCGAACGTCGAAGATCGCGTCTACGCGCCTGTAGAAGCTATTTCCTTGCGGCAGTTGCTTTTACAGCAGTTTTCAATTGAATTGACCAGATTGTAAGGGCGCGGAAACCGCGCCCCTACGGTTATATTGTGGTTTACGCTCAGGAAATTTGCTGTATTGTATTTTGCCTTATTGCCTAAATAACGAAAAAAGAGGTCAAACAGACCTCTTCGCAACTCCCTACTTTTGACACTCCCCGCCCTGAAAGGGACGGGGATTCTTAAGCCATTGCTGACCTATTTTTCTATAGAAATTACAGCAAACCTGTATTAGTTCCTTGTCTACCAGTTGCCAGTTCTACTTTAAGGATTTTGCCACCCTGTTTCATAATGCGTTGCTGTTCGCGGAACCAGTTTTCATAAGGAACTAGCTTAGTAAAGTAGGTATTTTGCAGTTCGCGTTGGGTGCGAATCCTGGTTTGACTGGGAACACAAGCAGTAATTTTAAACATCCGCATGGCGTGAAATCTCCTGTAGTGATTATGGAAACTTTAATTTATTTCAAAATCCTGAGTGCAAATATTTATTTAATCACTCCAAGCCTGGAAATCAAACATCAATACTAGACAGTTAGCACTCATGATTCAGCAATGGGCGTTCATATAAGCGACAAAACTTTCTAGCACTCACGCTTGATTTCCAGACCTTAATCAAATCGCACTTAAAATTTTAAGTGCAAAACCACTCTTAGCTTAAGCCAGAGGAAATATAGTCGAAGTAAACGCCCATTTCCTTACCAGCATCAGGACCAACCAAGCTAGCGGTTACTTCCTTCATTGCTTGGATAGCTTGTACAGTAGCACCGATGGGTACACCTAAGGAGTTATAGGTTTCCTTCAAGCCGTTGAGCACACGCTCATCTAGGATGGAAGGATCGCCAGCCAACATAGCATAGGTAGCATAGCGGAGGTAGTAGTCCAAATCGCGAATGCAAGCAGCATAGCGACGGGTGGTGTACATATTGCCACCTGGACGGGTGATGTCAGAGTACAGCAAGGACTTAGCTACTGCTTCTTTGACAATAGCGGCGGCGTTAGCGCTGATAGTGGTAGCAGCACGTACACGCAGTTCGCCAGTCTGGAAGTAGCCTTTGAGCTTCTGGAGTGCATTACTGTCCAAGTACTTACCTTGAACGTCTGAAGAGTTAATAACAGCGGTAATTGCGTCTTGCATGTTGTTATTTCCTTTTTTTTTAACCGTATTGCAATACTTCTGTTTTGTGCTGGGAAAACAGGGATGCCCTACTGCATCGCACCAGCTAGGTAGTCGAAGTAAGCGCCAGCTTCAGAAGCGTCTTCACCAGACAACAGTGAGGCGGCAGCATTCTTCATGGCGTTGACACCAGCAGCAACAGCATCGACGGGAGTACCGAGGGATCTGTACATCTCGCGGACGCCTACAACGCCAATTTCTTCAATTGGGGCAACATCACCAGCAACAACACCGTAGGTGATGAGGCGGAGGTAGTAATCCAGGTCACGCAGACAAGTAGCGGTCATTTCTTGACCGTAAGCGTTACCACCAGGAGAAACAACATCAGGGCGCTTTTGGAACAACTGGTCACCAGCTTGCTTAACAATCCGCTCCCGGTTGTCTGTCAAAACTTGAGCAATGCGAAGACGGCGCTCACCACTAGTAACAAAGCCCTTGATCCGATCCAGTTCGCCAGGGCTAAGATAGCGGGCTTCTGCATCAGCATTCACGATTGACTTCGTGACGATACTCATTAATGGATTCCTCCAATACGAATGAAATCAGAAATTTGATTAGACGAGTGCGAAATTGGGTAAGTGAGCTTATTTTCTCGTTTTTTTAGACACAACAGCTAAATAACTGCTGGTTCTAGTGCCCGAGCGAGTCCACTTGGGTAAATACAAGTACACAAGCCTCTAAACTCAATTACCTTCCGGAATTATTTTCGGGCATTATGCTGAGCAAATATGACTGCTCTTAATACTTTGTAATATTGCTTTTCAGATTTGCTGTCACACCTAGTGACCGAAAAGCAATGTTACGCCCTTTCGGGGAGTCGGGGGAGCTGAGGGAGTCGCGGGAGATGAGGGAGATGAGGGAGTAG
>CAXTSI010000042.1:22154-28956 GCA_964246695.1 uncultured bacterium | reverse complement strand
CCTGACATACTATATTTCCCCATTTGGTAGTGTTACTTCTTTTACAAGATATTGAACACCTTAGAGAACTGGCACGCTTGTCAAGGAATTGACATTCAAATTTCCAGGTGCAAGATCTGAGTTAAGGGTTTGACCATTAGTCATTCTCAATAAACCCGGTTTTTCACCCAGGTGCAAGATGTGAGTTTAGTAACTAGGACCAGCCCTTTCAAGGTGAAGCGTAAAAATGAAGTTTTTCTTCTCTTCGAGACGCTGCGCGAACGTGTTCTTCTCCCCTTGGGAGAGGGTCAAATGTCAAAAATTGGGCATGATTTTCCAGGTTTTTGGTTCACCTTGAAAGGGCTAGTCCTAGTAACTATACTTTTGCAGAAATTGACCCAGAAATTAAACTCTTGGGCTAAGTATCAAAAAGTTGTAACTGGTGGTCTAAGCGGCTAAACGAAGAACTCAAACTTACTTCCGTCGGCAGCAGCCTTTTTTCCTGTACCCCAACAAGATGGTAAGGTAAAACGGTTATAAGCATTGATAATATCCCGAATTGCCGCTTCAATTTTGCCAGCACTAATATGGCGACGGTTGGTATAAGGAATCATGTGGCTCGTCACCACATTCCGCGAATGGCTCGCCACCCCCGTACGGAGGTTCCCTCCTTTGAGGGGAGTGGCGTGGGCTAGGGGGGATCATCAATATTTCATTAAAACCTTAACCGAAAAGTATTGGGGTGGGACGTATTGCCGACCTAGTTCATTGATGACTGATTACTGGTCATCTAAATATGGCAAAAATGAATTAGCAAAAATCGCTGCTTGAGTGCGATCGCGCAAATTTAAACGATTCAAAATATTTGTGACATGATTCTTCACTGTACCCTCAGAAATATAGAGTTTATGTGCAATTTCCCGGTTACTAGCACCAGCAGCAATTAATCGCAAAACCTCTTTTTCTCTAGGCGTAAGTTCTGCTAAACTTGGCGGTGGAGGTGGTGACTGAGTTGGTGTCACATGAGGAAATTGAGTTAAAAGTTTTTTAACTATTCCCGGTCCTAGTTGAGTGTATCCTTTGTAAACGGCGCGAATTGCAACAGCTAACTCTTCCGAGGGTGTATCTTTAAGTAAATAACCCATTGCCCCATTCTGCAACGCTGCTGTCACATATTCATCATCATCAAAAGTTGTAAGCACTAAAACTTTAATTCCAGTAAAATGCTTTTGAATTTCCCGCGTTGTTGCCACTCCATCCATGACAGGCATTCTGATATCCATCAACACCACATCAGGACACAATTCGGCAATCAATTTCATTGCACTTTCACCATTTTCCGCCTCTCCCACTATTTTTAAATCTTGTTCTAGTTCCAATAAAGCTTTTAATCCTTGACGAATTAAATTTTGGTCATCTACAAGCAAGACTTTAATCATATTAGTCATTAATCAAGGACACACTGAAATGGTCAAGGTTTTAAGTTGCTAATTGCTAATTGCTAATTGCTAATTGATGGAGTTCGTATTTTGTATAAAGAAATACTAATAATGCAAGGGATACAGGAAATTTATTGAGAGACATAGGGAAGGGAAGCACTATAATCTTTGATTTAGTGCTTTAAGATCTCAACTGGCAATTTGGCAACTACTCCAATTAAGGGGAGAGTATGATGTGGATTCAACTTTAGTTTGACGATTGTTACCAAGCCCAGCTTTATGCTGGTGCTTTTTTATGCTGGTGTTTTTATTTGGGGTAAGAACGCTTCATTTTGGAGATCCTGCTGGGACACGATCGAGTTAGCTTGATGCCAAGCTTTCGCAGTCCATGCTTGATTTGTTAAACCAATCGCAGGCAGTGTCAATTCAAATGGATGGGGTGGTAACTGTAGGAATGAGGTTGAACCTTTGTTATCAGCCTTAACCAAGTTAACGATCCAGGGGAGAAAGTCTAAGATTTCTCTTGGCAATACGGTTAACTCGAAGTCCCATACTAAATTAGGACCTCGGCATTCTTGCTCATTTTTTCCCGTGATGACTCTACCAGCACTCTTGTTAATGGCTAGCCGAAGAATGAACGGGCGTAATGGGATAAATTCGTCAGGTGCTATGTAAGGGTAAACATTCACATAGTTTAGTCGTTGCCTATCATCTATCCAAGACGCGATAGGGGAGTTACTACTATAGGATGTGCCAGTTATTCTCACCGGAACTTTCATAGCAGTAGCGAACAGAGAGTAGAACTCACGTCTGAGTTCGCTAACAATGTGTTTGGCTTCTGGGGTCACGGTTGCTACACCTGTTAAGAAAACATTTACCTGGCTTCATTGCTGGCGCTGATGGTCGCGAACAATTCAGTAAGCCTTCGGCAAAAAAGGGCAGACTCGTTGTCTGCCCTTAAGACCTTAGAGTTAAATTAAAGGTTTTAAAGCTTAGTAGCGATCTCGAGAGTATCCGCCCCGATCGTTTCCGCCGCGTCTACCACCGCCACCACCGCCTTCGGTCTTGGGCTTGGCTTTATTAACTTTGAGGTTACGACCCATCCACTCAGCGCCATCAAGAGCATCAATAGCTGCTGCTTCTTCAGCGTCTGTTCCCATTTCTACAAATGCAAAGCCTCTCATGCGACCAGTTTCCCGGTCTGTAGGCAATTGTACTTTCTTAACATCTCCGTATTCTGCAAAGACCTGTTTGAGGTCTTTTTCTTCAACTTCATAAGATAGATTGCCGACGTAAATTGACATAGAACCTCTAGAGAATCAAAGGTGTAGAGATTTAGATCCGGAGAGGTCTGTAATATAAACATAGATAAAAACAAACTGCACAACCGAATTTCATCTTCTATAGGTACCCTAGCACAATTTGAGCAGTTCTGTTGCTAACAAATTAATAAGTAAGTATTAATCCTCATCAACATCCCACACAATTAGCGATTAGCGATTCCCCAGACCCCGATTCGGATGATTAAAAAGGTGTTTGTGTAGCCTACACCTTTTCTCATAGCGTCGTGGCTAAGTAAAAGAGTACGATCCCGTCGGAAGCTCTACATAGCAAAGGTTAGACTAGTATTTTTGTACTTTTTTTCAACTTAAGTTTCTGAGAAATTTGTATAAAAATGTTACATTTACATGTTCTCGTTAATAAATGTTGCAGAGGCTTGATCCCGTTGTTAGAGTGTGTTGGCAAAGCAGGTTCTGCTTAATGCTCGTATCTAGGAGAGGTACCACCCATGCTCTACATCAATCTTGGCTCTGTACTGATTTACGAATAAAAGTGAATTCTTCAAAGATATGGCTGCGACTACTTTACATCGACTTTTTGCCAAGATAGTCCAGATATATCTTTATAACCGACTGGTTCTGACTGAAAAACAGGTCTGGTGTGTCTATTAGCATCTCTGTTTCCAAGCCAGATTTCTGAGAAATGTCTCGATTTCCGTTCTTTTGAGTCCTACTCACACCCTAATTGTGAGTGACTTTTCGTCTCCGTGTGCGTGCACAGAAGACATATTCGGGAAATTTTTCAGTTCGGCATTGGTTAACAACGCATCGAGACCTGAACTTTAGAGGTTGTAGTTATGAATATTCAAGGAAAGACAGCTTTAGTTACCGGGGCATCCCGTGGAATTGGACGAGCGATCGCTCTTGAACTAGCGAAACAAGGAGTGAAACGTCTGTTGTTACTAGCACGGGACGAACAGCGGTTAGCTGAGGTAGCCATTGAAATCGAGGCGCTTGGCGTAGAAGCCGTTACCCTAGCTTTAGATCTGACTAAACTGGTAGAGGTGAACATTGCGCTGGCGCAAGCTTGGCGAGATCACGGACCAATTCATCTGCTTGTCAACTGTGCTGGAGTGGCGCACCAAGCTCCCTTTTTACAGTCCCAACTACGGCAGGTGCAGGAAGAGATCAATATTAATTTAATTGGAATGTACACTGTCACCCGTCTCGTTGCCCGCCGCATGGTAGCACAACGGGAAGGAAGAATCGTTAACGTTTCTAGCTTAATGGGCAAGGTGGCAGCGCCGACGATGGCTACCTATTCAGCCACCAAGTTTGCGATTTTGGGGTTCACCCAAGCCTTACGCGGCGAACTAGCAGCACACAATATTCGGGTGATGGCTTTGCTGCCATCCCTAACTGATACTGACATGGTGCGAGAATTACAGTGGTTTCGGTGGGTCATGCCCACGACTCCTGAGAAAGTGGCGAAGGCACTTGTTACCGGACTGCACAACGAATCACCTGAAATCTTGGTGGGATGGCAAAGCCATTTAGCAGCCTGGTGCAACCGCATTGCTCCTATGCTGCTGGAGAAGATTTTACTGATAGCTGCTCCTCTGTCTAAGGATAGGCAAAAGCGCTACCAACGACTCAAAAATACTTGGGTAACCTCACACTGGGGTTGATAATAGCTAATAGCTAATAGCTAATTGCTAATTGCTAATAGTATAGGAATCATATTTGATTTTTGAAATATACGTGTAGGGTGGGCACTGCCCACCAAAACCTGGAGCTGGTGGGCAGTGCCCAACGCCCAACGGGAGCGCAGATCCTGCAGGCTGGTTTCCCGCCTGCTTTCTCTGTCTCACCGCGCACTCTTTGTGGCTCCCCTACACTACTTAAAATTTTTCATGAATGATTTAGGATTCCTATATAAGAGACAATTAGCAATTAGCAATTAGCAATTAGCAATTAGCAATTAACAATTATCTATTAACAGTCACTAAAGGAATAGCAATTGTAATTTTGCAACCAGAACCAGGAGCGCTGTCAATATTAAAATTGCCTCCAAATGCTAAAGTGCGATCGCGCATACTCTGAAGTCCAAAACCAGTGGTATTCTGAGCTAAATCAAAACCTATACCGTTATCCTGAATTATGAGATGCAAACTTGTTGCTGTCGTACTCAGTTCTAGTTTAACTTGTGTAGCTTGTGCATACTTACAAATATTCGTAAATGATTCTTGGACAACACGAAAGACTACAGTGTTAATTTCAATTGGGATGGAATGAGTAATGGTAATTTGACAAATTGGTGCAACACCAGTTGCACGGTGAACATTTTCTGCCAGTCCAGCAATTGCTTTTTCTAATGATTGCTCTTGTGAGGGATGATAACGCATAGCAGAAACCGATTGACGCACATCTTGTAGTGCCTTAGAACCAAGTTCCTTTGCCGTGGCTAGAAAATTTAAAGCTTTGTTTGGGTTAGAGTTCCAAAGCTTCAAAGCAGTTTCTAGTTGCAAATTCAAAGCTGTGAGAGAGTGTCCCAACGAATCGTGGATTTCGCGAGCAATGCGGTTGCGTTCTTCCAGGGTGGCGTGATTTTCAATTTGCAAAGCATATTGACGAAGTTTTTCATTAGCTAATGCTAGTTTCTCTCGGCTCTTTCGTTCAGACAGTACTGCATTCATCAATA
Source organism: uncultured bacterium (assembly GCA_964246695.1). Classification (GTDB taxonomy): domain Bacteria; phylum Cyanobacteriota; class Cyanobacteriia; order Cyanobacteriales; family Nostocaceae; genus Stigonema. Next base: position 23,557 of record CAXTSI010000042.1, on the reverse strand, counting down.
ACAAAACAAACACTAAAGCTAAGCCAAACAATAGCGTAATACTCAAGGTAAAAAACCAAAAACGATCTTGATCTACTGGTGATGATGGTATATGGTCAACGCGAGGCTTTAGTGTTAGGAGAAATAAAAGAAATGATAAACCTGTAACTATCAGACGACCACGTAAATTAAAAATTAAGCAACTGCGAGTTACTAAAATTAGATAGAAAAAGGGAAATAATCGGGCAGTTTTACCACCAGAAAAGCCAGTGGTCAAAATTAATAAGATTTCAATTACTGTATATAATACCTTAATTATTTTATTACTGGTAGGCAATCTTAAGCCCATTAAACCAAAAAGAAGTAGGCTACAAATTGCGATCTCAGGAAATTTAGTGGAAAATCGATGATGAGATGGTATTGCTGCTGTAAAGGCAGCAAACGCCAGCAATATCCACTCCAAATAAAGTAGAAATCTAAAAGGATGATTGTTGAATTTAATTGGACGGGTAATCATAGAGAGTGAGGAGTGAGGAGTGAGGAATGAGGAATAAAGTAATAATAAATGAAAATGAGTTCACAACTCCTCACTCTTAAAACATGAAACATGACTAAAGTCATGAGTGTATTCGGGGAATTCATGACTTTTTTCAAATGTAACTGTTGACGACAAATTTCTATGATGGAGACATCAAACAAAACAAACCTACAAGGTCTTAAATGAAACTCCAAAAATTATCACTGATGGTCGGAGCGATCGCTCTCAGTTTAACTGCAACCACCCTTGCTGTCAAAGCACAAACGACGAAACCGTCACCCCTCGTTGTTGCACAAGCCCAAGAACATCATTCATTTGAGCAGCGTTTAGGACTGACTGACGATCAAAAAGCGAAAATGGCTGAGATTCGCAGTAATACCCGCGCTCAAATGCAGAAGATTCTCACTCCAGACCAACAAAATCAGTTAAAAACCGCAATGCAAAACCATCAGGATAGGCGGTCGGCGATGGATTCTCTAAATCTTACAGACGATCAAAAAAACCAACTGAAGCAACTCTGGCAATCACAAAAAACACAGATTGACGGAATCCTGACTCCTGAACAAAAGCAGCAAATGCAGCAATTCAAGCAAAACAGACGTTCTCAACGTCAACAACCCAATTCCTAGTCTATTGAACGCACCCCAATACTGCTCGGATAAGAGAATAAACTAACCGATAACCGTTGTAGAACGCGCGGCGTTCTACACGCACGAAATTCCTACCAAAAACCAAAATCCTTGCAGTATTGGAAATACCCGCTATGCCGACAATTGCACATATCACATTCGTAAGGGACTTATATCATGTCCGCTTAATTACTGATAAATAAAAAATAGGTTCTACGTTGCGATGCGCACGCTCTTATACTGTTAAGAGCGTGCGC
>CAXTSI010000042.1:0-22144 GCA_964246695.1 uncultured bacterium | reverse complement strand
GGCTGCCGCACTTTTTTATATTTTAACTCGGGGCCCAATCGCAACTACGTGCCTGATTATAAGTGTTCAACCGGACACGATATTACTTGTATAAAATCTAACTATTTTTCATAGATTGAATGGTGGTTCTGATAAAGATTTAAAGCTATAGCGATCGCCTTTCCCAGGACACTTTTTATAAAACTTAATTTTTCTTAATTACTTTGTAAGTAAAAATACTTTATAGTTACTTATTAAGTGAATTTTAGACAAAATTCACTTAAAACGAAGAAATTCTCTCTAATTATCCAAACTTTACCTAGCAAGGAGCGCATCGTGGAATATCTTGCTTATTCACACATGGTTCTTGCCAATATGGAGGCAAATGTAGATACCGAATTTAATCTGACTGAGATTAAATTGAAATTCAGTTTGAAAAAATATTTCAAATCTGCTTGGTTAACGTTTGCTAGTATTGGCGCTTTGACAGCAATTATCGCTCAGACGCAGATGGCTTCAGCAACCTACTATGGTCCAGGTTATAGGTACTATGTAAATACAAACGGCAGTTGTCTTAATGTCCGTACAGGTCCAAGCACCTACTATTCATCTGTAGAATGCTACAGTAACGGTGCAAGACTTCCACGTGTCATAGGATACAGGAACGGTTTTGCTCAGCTGACTAATGGTTATTACGTTGCTGCTACTTGGATAAGCGGTAGACCTGGTAGTGGATACTATCCTGGTTCGGGCGTTGGTGGTGAAGTTTATCTCTCTATCGGCTCTAGAGGTCAACGAGTTGCAAGACTTCAAAGTAGGTTGGGTATTAGCATTACCAGATACTACGATTACAGAACTTATTATGCAGTAAAAAGATACCAGAGAAGGGTTGGTTTAACTCCAGATGGAGTTGCTGGACCAGCAACTCTTTACTCTCTGTTTAGCTAAGGACGATTTCACACCTGTCAAGACAAAGGTTATGGTTCTTGCACTATAGAGCAGTACCAGCAAAAAATTTGGCTTGCCCCCTAGTAAAAGTTAGGAGTTATGAGTTAAGAGTTAAGAATTAACTCCTAACTCCTTAAATATGTCTCAAGAATTTGCTATTGGTAGTAAAGTCCGTGTCGTGGCGCTACCGCCCTACGTCAAAACTGCCGAACCCATGCCGATGCTGCGCCCTCCCGATGTGATTCACATTGGTGAAGAGGGTGTAGTCATTGACCGCCGTCCCGGAGAATATTGGAGTGTACGCTTTGCTAAGGGAGCTTTTCTTTTGGAAAGCCAGTACATTGAAAGCACAGATACACCTCAGCAAAAGTGAGAATGCAGCCAAGAATTGTAAACTTGTTTTAAGTTACATTTTGGTTTGCACAATGATTTCCCGACGCATTTTATTAAGCATATTATTTGCCACTTGTTTTGCTTTCATCAGTTGGTTGAATTTTCCCTCAACTGCTGACGCGCTTGGTGGCAAACTCCCCACTATTAATCAACCTGCGCCAGACTTTACTTTACCGACCAACACTGGTGATGGCAAAATTTCTCTGTCAGACTTGCGCGGTAAGTGGACAGTCCTCTACTTTTATCCCAAAGACTTTACCTCAGGTTGCACCATAGAAGCTCGTCGCTTTCAGCAAGACTTACCCAAATATCTAGAAAAAAACTCTCAAATTATTGGTGTCAGTGCTGACGATGTTGATTCCCACGCCGAATTTTGTGATTCTGAAGGGTTAAAATTCCCACTGTTAGCTGATACCACTGGCGCGGTAAGTAAAGCTTACGGTTCTTGGATGAGCTTTATATCTATGCGCCACACTTTTATCATCGATCCCCAAGGTATCTTGCGCGAGACTTTTGTTAAGGTCAATCCCGCCATCCATAGCAAAGAAGTTCTGGCGCGACTCAATGAATTGCAACAAGCAACAGCTTCATAATTGAGTTGACCACATTATCTGGGGCGGGGGAACCCCGCCCCTACAGTCTATTATCTCCATCTAGCATTTTCGCTAACAATTGTTGTACCATTCTTAGTAACTGTTAGCCGATAAGGGGTGAGGACGTAACGGTAAATATTGGGATAATCCTCGTTAAGGGCAACAAAGGTGTTACGTTTGCTGGTCTGAATAAGAGGTATAGTAATTTCGCCATTGCCATTCTTAGCTCTGCCAACGTAAATATGGGGCAAATCACCACCGCAAATGTAAACATCGAAATTGTCAGTTTCGGCGTGGACGAATTGGCTCTTATTACCTTCCGGGCACTCATTTCTGATTGGCATTGCTGCAGCTGGTTTTACACCTAGAGATAGGAATGGTGTTACCATCAAGGGTAAGCTTGCCAAAAATAAAATTGCACGTTTCATATTATTTGTTTTGCGTGTATCTAAAAATTAGAATTCTGTTGCTAAAAAGGAATGCATTGGTGGGATCATCCCACCTTTTTTAGGCGTCGCTGAATTTAGGTATGAATCCTGAATGTAGAGACGTAGCAGTGCTACATCTCTACAAGGATTTTGGCATTACGTAAAATCATTTTCATACATGGAATCAGCAACGCCCTTTTTTAGGTGATTAGTCTGGAGTAGCTAAAGTTTCCCAAGTTGCTTGATCAACAACTCCAGTACTCGGCAAATTACGGCTAGCTTGTAAATCTTTGATCGCATTTTCTGTTTCCTGACCAAAAATGGCGTCAGTTTTAATACTGCTACCATGAAAGCCGACTAAAAGTAGTTGCACAATGTAGACAGCCTCACCCTGAGCACCTTTACGCAGTGTGGGCAGATTGCTGGTAGCTTGAGTTTGCTGTGACATAAGTTTTAAATCCTCAGAAAAAGTGTGAATGACTTGAAGCTTGTTTACACTTTTATCTACTCATCTAAAACTTCTTTTTTCGGAAAAGTAGTGAAAGATCACCCTTGAGGGTACTCTTGCACCGTTGGGGAGGTGATTGTTAGTGTTCAGTTCCTGAAGATCCCCCCGTACCAAAGGGGGTTAGGGGGCAATACGGTTCAGTTAGGGCTGATCGGTAGGAATTTAAATCGGTGTAGAGACGCGATATATCGCGTCTCTACATAATGGTAGGTAAACAACTACTTAACTGTATTGGGTTAGGGGGGATCAACGCCTTAACTGAACAGTATTGCTTTTCAGGGAGTGTCTTTGAGCGATAGTTTCCTATTTTTGTTGCACCCAGTAGAATAAAGTGAAAAGGCAAAAATTTCCTTCCATTTGCCGCCAAGAAGCCAGATAAGTGCTCAACAAAGCGTAGAGATGGATTTTGAACCCCAAACCACCGCCCGAACTTCTCCAAAGAAGATAGAATTTGCTCAGTTACCACCCCGTACACCATTGGAATTGCTGCGGGATACAGAGGCTTTGCTGCGCCGTCCAACTGTAGCAACACTGGTATCGATTTTACCGCCAAAGCTAGGAAGGAACGTGCAAGCAGCCTCATTTGTGGCAGAGGAATCCTTGAAAGAGCTAGCATTCGTTGATCTAGAGAAGATTAGCGACTTTGAACTGCGACCTGTACGAATTCGGGTTGGTTTAAGCTTTGTTGGGTTTGGGGCGCTGATGATAGTTGTTCTGCTGCTTTACCTGAACACCCTACATCCTGAACTCAATGCCCTAGCGCAAATTCGGCAATATTGGTATCAATATATTTGGTTTGTTAGCTTCGGTGTGGCGGGAATGTTTATCCTAGGTCGAGAAGCAATGCGTCATAATTCTTAGCAACGCTTCTCTTCGAGACGCTTCCCCGAAGGGGTACGCGATTTTTAATTTTTAATTCCAAGGGAGCGGTACTAGTCCAATCATGATGCCGTACTTTGACAAGTACGCACCCTACAAAATAGGTAATTTTCAAGTGGTTCGGGAGTAGTCCACTTTTTTTTAAGCGGTAAACTCAGTACAATTCTGGAATCGAGACTTGTTGCTCCCTGTAGTTACTAGATTTACATAACTTTACAAACATTTATAGATAATGGGGAATGAGGAGTGGGGAATAGGGATTGGGAATTGTTAGTTGTTAGTGGTTAGTGGTTAGTAGAACAACTAACAACTAACAACTAACAACTAACCACTACCCATTACCCATTACCCATTACCAAATTCCCATATCCATTTAAGACTACCAAGTTTTATTATGCCCAGTTCCAAAATCTTAGCCACATCTTTCGACTATCAAGGAGTTTACCCCTGCCCAGTGTGTCGTGTAGGTAAAATTACTCATATGTCCTTGATGGAGGCTATGGCTTGTGACTTCTGCCAACAGATTTTTACCGTTAATATAGAACAACAGCAACTCAAGATGCCTTCTCGGCAACCTCCACTGATTTGGCGTTGGAATGGCTTTAATTGGACAGAAGCCCATCTAGAAGGTGTGGAATTTGGTTGGGGTTATGTGGTAGCAGCAGTTGCATTTATACTTTTTCCCACGGCTGTGATTGGGATAGTAGCTTACAATTTTCCACCCCATCCAGATACTCCATTATCTTGGGTGCCGTATATCTGGACAGGATTAACCTTTTTATCGCATTTAGCAATTATTGTTTGGTTATTTATCGAAGTTTATCAAATTCCAGTCAGAGCATATGGTCGAGCGATACGACAGCGCTTCCTGAGTCGCTGATACACGATCCGCCTCTTACGGGGCTTTCTGCTTCATCCTCTGATAAAATTGATAATATATCAAAAGTCTTATGAGCGATCTGGATCGGTACTATAGAGTCTTAGAACTGGATACTGGGGCAACACTTGAAGAAGTGAATCAGGCTTACAAAGACTTGGCTTTTGTCTGGCATCCCGATCGCATCCCAAGAGACAATCTCCGTTTACAAGAGAAAGCGCAAAAAAAGCTGCAAGAAATTAATGAAGCTTGTGAGAAATTGCGCTCTTTCAAAGCCAAGTCTCAACATGAAGCTAAAGGCGGATCGCGTCCAGAGAAAACACCACCCCAAAAAACCTATCAACAACAAAAGCGCAATTCAGACTTGAGTGGCAAAGACTTCAGTGGAGCAAACCTAAAAGGCAGAGATTTATCAGGCAGAAACTTGAGTTACGCTAACTTGAGTGGTGCTAATCTCAGCGATATTTTTATGCACAAAGCTAATCTTAGAGGTGCAAATTTGTCTGAAGCCAATTTGTTTAGGGCAAACCTGCTTTTATCTGACCTTAGAGAGGCAAATTTACGGTTTGCTAACTTAATTGGAGCAGATCTCAGTGGCGCTGACTTGCGGGGAGCAGACTTGACGGGAGCGCGGATTCGTTCTGGCGATCGCCTGCTTGTTAAAATAATTGGAGCTAACTTAGACGGCGCGATCATGCCTGATGGCAAAATCTATGAGTAAATAGTCAATAGTCCATAGTCAATTGTTAGTTGATATACTAACAACTAACAACTATCAACTAACTCCTAACAAATTATGAACGTTGCTATTATTGGTTGTGGTTATGTCGGTTACGAAGTTGCCCAATATTGGCAGCAAAAGAAGTCTTTTATTGTCACTGCCACTACAACTACTCCTGAACGTGTGCCAGTACTGGAATCAGTAGCCCAAAGAGTCCTCGTAGTCAAAGGAAATGACCCAGATCGGCTAAAATCAGTATTAAAAAATCAAGATGCTGTGCTGTTAAGTGTCGGTGCGAAAGATGCGAATACGTATGAAGAAACTTATTTGCACACTGCACAAACTTTAATTTCTGTCTTAAAGCAGATTCCAAGTGTACAACAACTGATATATACAGGGAGTTATTCTGTTTACGGCGACAGAAATGGAGCGTGGGTGGATGAAGAATCACCCATTGCACCTGCCAACCCAAATGGGCAAATTATGAGTGATACTGAGCAAGTTTTACTATCAGATAAAAATGAAAATCTCCGTGTTTGTATCTTGAGATTGGGAGGAATTTACGGTCCGGGACGGGAACTGGTAAAGATATTTGGTCGCGGGGCAGGCACAACTAGACCCGGTAATGGCGAGGATACAACGAATTGGATTCACATTGATGATATTGTTGGTGCTATAGAGTTTGCCCGTCATCATAGACTAGAAGGTATTTATAACTTAGTTGATGATGCACATCTGACAAGTCGAGAATTGCTTGACCGGGTTTTTGAAAAACACAATTTGCCCAATGTTATATGGGATGATACCCAAAAAAGTACCCGCCCATATAACGCCAAGGTATCGAATCAAAAGATAAAAGATGCGGGATACAAGTTGATTCATCCACAGATGATTTTTTAAAAATGATTCAAGATAAAACTTCATCTCCCACCCAGTTTTATAGTTGGAAGAATTATCCTTGCGCCTACGAAGTACACAACCCACCTAGTTCAACACCTGAAGGAATTCCCCTGCTGTTAATTCATCCTATTGGTGTTGGGTTGTCGCGGCAATTCTGGCAGCGATTTTGTGATGAGTGGTATAAACAAGGTCACCGTAATCCAATTTACAATCCGGATTTACTGGGATGTGGTGAGAGTGATATGCCGCGTGTGGCTTACACTCCTGACAATTGGGCGCAACAGTTGCAACACTTTTTACAAACAGTGGTGCGTCAACCTGTCATTGTGGTAGTGCAAGGCGCTTTATTGCCCGTCGCCATAGAATTAACTCAAAAAGAACCAGATTTAATTGCCAGACTTGTACTAGCTGGTCCTCCAGCTTGGGCTGTAATTACAAAAAAAACATCCGAATGGCAGCAAAAACTGACGTGGAATCTCTTGGATTCGCCTTTTGGTGATGCTTTTTATCGCTATGCCCGTAGAGAAAAATTCTTGCGTGATTTCTCGACTCGTCAACTGTTTGACTCAGCGGATGCTGTTGATGCTGAATGGTTGAATACATTGCAGACAGGTGCAGAAAATACTGCCAGTCGCTTCTCCGTTTTTTCTTTTTTAGCAGGCTTTTGGCGAAAGGATTATAGTAGTGCGATCGCCTCCATCAAAAAACCGACACTGGTCGTTGTGGGTGAAACAGCATCGAGTATTAGTCAAGCAGGTAAGCAAGAAACACCAGATGAACGCTTGGCTGATTACCTCGCTTATTTACCTCAAGGTCGTGGAATGAAAATTTCTGGTCGTAATGTTTTACCTTATGAATCAACTACGAAATTTGTTCAGGCGATCGCACCATTTGTAAATGAAGTTTCTTAAATGCGTCAATCGCTTCGCTCAAATTAAAAATTAAAAATTAAAAATTAAACGGAACGCCCATCCAGGGGAACCTAAATCAAGGATGCTGCTTATGAATGTTTTCCATGTTTAAAAACAGGGTCACCTGTTCCCAACTTCCTTCATTCAAAATCCTGAACGGAAATTTTGAATGAGCGAATGAGCGAATGAGCGAATTCAAAAAATGGTCAAATTGAGGAGGTTGCACCGAGCGGATTATTTTCATCCTTAGTCGATCATCGGCAGCGCGATCGCGCTTCGCACTGTTTACAATGTCTTTTTAGAGACAATAAATAGTGTTAGCTGATGACAGTTGACTGAATTTGATACTCTATTTATAAATCTCCTCTCTCCTAATCAAGCCATGCTGGATGAAACCACTTTAGAACAACGTTTAGTAAGTCTTGAACATACAGTAGCCGAACTCAAGCGTCAGATGTCAATAGCTCCAACAACAAATAATTGGCTGGAAAAAGTCACGGGTTCTATTTCTGACGAGCAAACTTTTCTCGAAATTTTGGAGTATGGTAGATCTTTGCGTTACGCAGATAAACCTGCAGACGAGACGAGCAAACCAGCGTGAAGTACCTGTTTGATACTGACCATATTAGTTTTTTACAACGACGTTCGGGTTCTGAATACGCAAATTTAGTGGCTCGAATCGCTACATCCTCACCCGCAGATTTTACATTTTCTGTTGTTAGCCTTCACGAGCAGGTTCTCGGTGCAAATACTTTTATTAATCGTGCTCAAACATCGGCTGGCACAATTCGAGGATATACAGCAGTTTTCAATTGCATTGACCACATTGACCAGAAGCGGAAACCGCGCCCCTACGGTTATATTGTGGTCTACCCGACTGATATTCGCTCTAATACACTGCTAGAAATTCTTCAAGGTTTCTCCCCTTTACTGGGGTACATCGTACATATATTAGCATCATAGTTCAAAAATCTAACAATAGAAAAAGCGAAATTGTTCTAAAATCGTTCTAAAATTGAGTTAATTGTTCGATTATCAAACAAAAACTAGGTTAAAAGGAGAATGGATTACGCAGAACTAGGTCGCCGAATTCGCTTTGCCAGGGAAGAGACTTTACTGTCTCAAGATGCTGTGGCACAACATCTTGAACTGCCGCGTTCTGCTGTGTCTTTGATTGAGAGTGGCAAACGCAAGGTAGATAGTCTGGAACTCGAACGGTTTTCCCGTTTAGTTGGCAAGAGTATTCTGTTTTTTTTCGATGAAGGGTCTGGAACAGTAGAAGCTAGTCATTTTGAGGAGGATGATCCAACTCAAATTCTTTTTAGTGCTAACCAAGTCGTTGACATTTCGCCAGATAAAGAGCAAATTGAGCGGTTTCGTCAGTTTCACTGCAACTTTGGGGATTTAGCTCGAAAGTTGAATCGTTTTCGTGAACCATTATCGACTGAACCGTTATACAACGTATTTAAACCTACTCCGGCAGCAGCTAAGTGGATGGCAGCACAAGAACGTGCCCGACTGGGAATTCCGATTTCCAGCCCTATTAGAAATATGTGGGACGTTTTGGAGAACGAAGGTGTCAGGGTGATGGCATGGAATCTTGCAACACCTAAATTAGGAGGATGTTTTATTTTTTCTCGTTTTCTTGGTTCCTTCGTTTTGGTGAAAAGAAACCTTGGAGATTATTCAGCTAATATGCTTAATTTTGTGCTGGCACATGAGTATTGCCATCACTTGATTCATCGTCAGCAAAAAGGCATCACCTGCGACCCTAGTGGTAACTATCGCCGACCGGAAGAATACTTTGCTCAATGGTTTGCTGCTAATTTATTGATGCCAGAAGAAGCAATAGTTCCGCGATTGGCTACCTATCTAGAAAAGTCAACCGGAGATATTACCGCCGAAATTGTTATGCACTTGGCGTTAGATTTTGGGGTTAGCTACAAAGCTATGCTTTACCGTATGGAGGATAAAAAAAATGGATTAATTGAGAAAAGTGTCTACCAGAAATTATCTAAAGAAAAACCAAAACAACTACTTGCTCAAATTGGTCGTTCTGTTCCTCGCTTGGAAAAATTACGTCAATTCCCTAATGAGTATATCGAGATGGTCTTTGATGCGTATCGTTCGAGTTATATAAGCTTGAGTAAGTTGGCAGAACTGTTAGAAATTACTTTGGAAGAGGCAAAGGATGAATTAAAAGCTAGAGATATTCCTATTAATTTGGGTGTCAATTCTGAGTTAGAACTTTTAAGCGATATTGAAAACGCTTAACAATTTGGTGTGAAGATTGAACGGAAAAAATAGTGAAATCAAAAAGTACAGAACTGGAGGCATCGCCAATAATTTTTGATAACACTGTACTGAGTAATTTTGCTCTTGCACAGGTTTTCTATATCCTCCAAAGGCTCTACACAGGTAGAGCCTTTGTTGGTAAGGCTGTTCAACGCGAAATCGAAGCAGGAATTAACAGCGCTTCCACATCTGCTAATTTGCAAAATCGAACTAAGCTGCGGCAAATTAATCAAGCGCTGGACGAAGGTTGGCTGCAAACACCATCGGACGCGGTTAATCCCAATGATGATGCTGTTGAGTTACGCCTAACTATAGAGTACAGTCAAAGATTTGGTGCGGGGGAGTCAGAAGCAATGGCGATCGCCCGTAACCGTAACTGGGTTTTTGCTTCGGATGATGGTGCAGCCAGAGAATTTGCGAAGGCAAGAAAAATTAAATTGACAGGAACTTTGGGCATTCTCATTAAAGCAATTAAAATAGTTAAAATTAGATATGGTTGTGAAAGGTGTTGTATTTATAGTGAACTCTACAACAATTAGAAGCTTATGACAGTTTTCCAGTCATCTTGTCTCTGACTCTTACACGTTCCATGCTTATTTGGAGAGGTTCGGTTCGACAATTTCTGGCCAACTTTCAAAATTGCGTCTTACCCAATCCATGCCAACTTCGTTATTTAGCTTAATTTTTTGGGGCGTATTCTGGTAAATTTTGTGCAAGATACCAGTATCTTGCTCTACAACAACTTTGGCAAAGTTGAGAAAATTCTGTCCTAGCGGCTTAAATACAGGGTTTTTAACTATCCCATACATGACTACATAAGTGCGTGTACGAATTTTCGACTCCGGTACAAACAAGTGGATCTGAGCTATTTTGCCTAGTCCTGTTTCCCCATGAAATATGACTAAGGATGGAAAGTGATTTTCTAAATGAGCCTTAAGCACTTTTGGTAGCAGTAGCAAATTGGGATTGCTAATTTTTTCAGCCAAACTGCTAGGTGATGTGAGATTATCGTAGAATGCATGGGAGTGATGCCCATTGTCAATAAACTTCTCAAAACGCACTTCCTCAATCTTAAATAAAGGTCGATGAGTACCGTTTTGGTGATTGTAGTCGTGCATATTCAGCAGCATACTGAGCAAATCGGTTTCTACACTGGTATCAGCCGTATGACCGATCAACTCATATTGAGAGGCAATTTCATTAAGGATATTGGGAATTGGCTTTTTCGGTTCACATCTGCCATAGGACCAAATAAAATCACCTTGAATAATCAGTTCTAGTGGCTCCAGTTGCGGTAGAGTTTTCTTTTGGGAACCGGGCAAAACCGTACATCCTTCACCATCAAATTCCAGCGCATGAAAAGGACACACTACACTCGTTTTATCTTCACGCTCTTCACACCACCCTTCGGACAACATAGCTCCCATATGCGGACAGGCATTGGGTAAGGCATTCACTTTGCCTGTCCTATCTCGCCAAAGTACATAATCTGTACCGTAAAGAGATACTTTTTTTGGCTTATTGACCTTCAACATAGACTTATGTGCTAATAGCCAAGGCGCACCAGTAAGCATAGACATTGATGTTACTATCCTGATTTACTAAAGAATTACCACTCCAAATTTGACGCAAGCAGATTTTGCTGGCGGTGGATGAAATGCCTCAACTAGGCTCAAGTCCAATAGTAAAATAAAACATGACGAATTAGTCGCGTCTCTGGATAATCATGACAAAAAATTCATGTTTATTAATAGAATTTGCATTGACCACATCGTAGGGGCGGGGTCTCCCCGCCCTCATAACTAGAATTGAATGAATTTACCAATAAAGAAAAACCCACGTATGCGTCGTCAGCCTCAGCAAAAGCGCAGCCAACAGCGAGTGGACAGAATTCTAGATGCAGCAGCTGAGGTATTTGATGAGATCGGTTACGAGGCGGCGACAACTCATGCGATCGCCGCTCGTGCTGACACAGCTATCGGTTCGCTTTACCAGTTTTTTCCAGATAAATTGGCGATTTTCCACGCTTTGGAATTGCGTCACGTCGAACGAGTACGCGCCGTATACGCAAAGCTGAGTCAGGCTGAAATCATTCAACTTCCTTTTGAGGCATTTATCCAAACTCTGGCAGTAGCATTCAGGCAACTTTTTGAACAGCCTACTTCTCGAATTGTGTTTGTGCAATACTTCACCTCAGCAGCAATATTCCAAAGCATCGATGAGAGTTTTACTCAGGAAGCCATAGACTTTATGGCGAAACTGCTGCATGAGCGCAATCCTGCCTTGAGTCTCGAACAGTGTAACTTGCTGGCAAAAATCTGCACCCATACTTATAATACTTTGTTACTTATAGCACTACGCAGCGATGAAACTGATTGCCAGCAGATTTTTGCCCAAATCGAGGCTTTGTTAATTGCATACTTACGCCCCCATGTAGGGGATGAAGTGTTGCACAAGGTAATGAAAGTAATGAAATGTCCGCACTGTCATTCTCAGCGCCTCTCTAAAAATGGGCATCGTCATGGCAAGCAGCGTTATCTTTGCAAAGACTGTGGCAAGCAATTTCCCGTGGGAAAGATTTTTCTTGGCGTTGCAGATTCAAGGAATGATTTGTAGTAAATATTAATTTGAGTAAGGTGCGTTAGTAACAGTACGGCGCCGTACTTGAACTTCTGAAACTCTCGTCTGCGCAAGCTATGGAGTTTCATCCGAAACAACACGTACAAAGAGCCAGAACGCTGATTGAAAAACTTCAGTAGCATCACTTAAGACATTATATTATTCACAGATCTAAAATGGTGCATATCAGCAGAGTTTCATAACTTTCATGTGAATGTGGTTGAAACGTAACGTCATGAAGTTGCGTCACATTTTTGTCTTTTCGAGATATTGCTACCCAAACGGTGTAATCGTGTAACTTGTTTTTCAACTTGCACAGATATTCAAGTATTAGTTCAGTAATTGTCGGAGGTAACAATGACTACTATATCAAAAATTCAGGAACACTTGACTGTACATACCAAAGGCGAAGGTAACGTACCAGGAGTGCCTATTGGTACTGTGGAACACATGGACGGCGAGAAGTACATCAAGCTGACTAAAAGTGATTCGCCGGATGGGCTTCCCCACTGGATTCCAATAAACTGGGTAGAATCTGTGGATGAGCAAGCTGTGTACCTCAACAAGACTCAGGACGAGATCATTACAGGGCTAATGGTTTACCATTGCAAACCAGGCATTAAGTAAAAAGAAGTTATCTGACATATGAACGTTTATTAGCTGACTTTTTACTTTCTCTCTTTATCCCAACCAGCTTTTAGCGGTAAAAGAGTTTCGTTGGCTTTCTTAGGCAACGGATGTTGTAGCGGATGTAGCGGATAATGAAGATGTCAAAGAAATCTAACGCCTTTGCCCGTGTTCTGTCTAGTTTCTTCCTGCCTTTCCTTATGTGCTTTGCGCGGAATAATGGATTTTACCTACTAGGAGTACTGCCAAATGTCGCTTCTCTCATGAGAAGTGGAATTAATGGAAACTTTTCAGCCCATTCGCAGTAAGAATCAATAATGGAGTCGCTTCTCTCATGAGAAGTGGAATTAATGGAAACGATTGAACTGGAAGAAGTATTTAGTCAATTAGTAGAGACGCGAAATTTCGCGTCTCTACATAGATAAAAATATACTTTTAAGGTATTATATTTAGTTAACTGACCTTAATGACTAACTTATGGTGGCAACCATCCAAGCAAAAAATATAGACTTACGGTATTTAATAGACAATTTTGGTCTTCAACTAGTTCAAGATGACCAATTCTTTCTAGAGTGGCAAGAAAATTTGCCAGAAATTACAGATTTAGATAAACAACTTTTAGATAAAGTAAAAGCGGGTTATTTTAATCTCCTCAATTACCCACCTCTACTAGAAGATATCGTCAGAATGGCAATCCTCGATCCCATTCTGTTTATCGGAGATTTTTATTTAGCTCCGTTTTATGTTAAATCCGAAGAATCTATTGATATTGCCGTAGAAGATGAAGGAGTCATTATCAAAGGAAAAATTGACACACTAGTGTTAAAAGACCAATTTTGGGTAATGGTTATTGAGTCGAAAAAAGCCGCTTTTTCCATTGAAGAAGGACTTGCCCAGATTCTTGCTTATATGCTAGGTAATCCTCACCCAGACAAACCCTGCTTTGGCATGATTACTACTGGCGGAAGTTTTATATTTATTAAATTAGTAAAAGGCAAAACGCCGCAGTATGGCACATCAGATATTTTCGATATTCGCAATCGTGGTAATGAACTATACAGTGTTCTTAAAATCTTAAAACGCCTTAGTCAATTAGTTACCTCATCAATAAATTAAAATATACCAGTGAAATATAACGACTGATTTGCAGGGCTATTTCATTCTAACCGAGAGCCTTGAAATCTAGTCGTGGCTGTGTAGAGACGCGAAATTTCGCGTCTCTACAAATCCGTTGAAACGGACGCTCATTTAAAAGGTGTTCAAGTCGGCTTAAGCCGACTTCAGCTATTAGCCTAGGAATAAATTCCTAGGCGAGTGGGTTGCGATCTTAGAATGAAATAGCCTTGGACTAATTCGTGGCAAGATATCTAGGGCTTTGATACCGTACTCTCACTACCACACCCTACTTTTTACTTCTCATAAACCCCAACGATCGCCTCACCAATACCCTTGACCTTCTCCACTAACTCAATAGGTTGCACCACCTTCACATTTCCCCCAAAACCCACAATCCACCGCAGAAATTCTACATCCCCTAACGACCATTTAGGTAACACCACGCGAAAGCGATTTCCAAACTGTTGATCTCCCGTCCTAGACAAACAAAAAATCGACTTAGGAAACCTCAACCCCTTACCTTCCACAGGCGGCGACATCTTCATTTGACTCGCGGGAAATCTCTTCGTTCCCTCAGTGATAAATCGGAACATGGCATCATTAAACCACAGTTCCACCGTCACACAAACCTGAGAACGTTCTTGTTTATTCTTGCTGAGAAACTGACACTGGTCACTAACACTATACCCTAAAAAAATCCCCGCACTTGCAGCAGAGAGTTTCTGCAACTTCTGCAAAGACTTTTCTTGTTCCTCCCTAGTTCGCACCTTTTTTTGAGGCTGACCTACAAATAGTCTATCCAAACGTTCAAACCGAAACAACCCCGCATACTTCCCGCTTTCACACTCAAACCCCAAATACCACGCCTGATTGCAAAACACGATTTGCAAGGGAAATGCTAAAAAGAACCCCTCCTCATCAAGAGCAAACTTACCACCGCCAGGAAAGCGATTTAATTCCAGCAGTTGTCCTGATGCGATCGCCTCCTCTAACTGCTGTAAATTCCTAGAAAGAGCATCTGGCGGTAAAAACTCTGAATCTATCATATTACGATTAGCGATCGCCCGCACCGGATACACGTTATTTACTCCCAACTTACTCTGTACTATCCGTGAGGCAGAAGTCTCATAAATATCCAACGCTACTGGGTGATCGAGACTTTTCGCCTGAGACTGGAGAACATCAAAAACCTTGATTAATTCCTGTTGCGACAAAATCGCCGTCCCTGCAAAGTAGCCATCCCGTAGCGGAAAATCCGGCAATATTTTATACGGCTTGAGAACTTTTTCAATATCCTTGCGCACACTATCTAAACCATCACCTGCAATAATCCCATTTTCCCTGAGTGCAGTAACCAGAGTTTTCAGACGAACCTTTCCCGAATCTTGTAAAAAAGGATGATTTAGAATAAACCGAATTATTTGCACTAAACGCCGAAAGGTGTCTAAGTCCGAATACGCGTGCGTAGGGGCGGGGTCCCCCCGCCCATACATCCCTGGGGCGTGCATAGGGTCTTCCCTCCCCCGCCCATACATCCGTGGAGAGTGCGTAGGGTTTGCGGGGGGGTGCAAACCATCGCCACTAATCAGACCATTTTGTTGTAACCAGTTTAAATCAGATGCGATCGCATCTCGATCAGCGTATATTTTCCCGCACAGTTTACCCATAAAAGCGGAAACTTCCTCCAAAGCACTAGCGAACTGGGGAACCGTACCAAAAATGCTTTCTACTAAACTGGGGTGATTAACTTGCAGATTCCCAATTCCCGGATAGCGAATTATCAAGGAAATCAGGTGCATCAAGCGTTCAAAGTCCAGCAGGCTGCTGTATGAATGTAAAGTAATGTGACGATGCAGAGTGCGGTTAGTGCGGTTGATAATGCTACGGGAAAGACTTTTGATTTGGATGTCGATTTGTTCAATGTCGAACTGTGGTGAGGTGACATCGATTTCTTTTACTGCTGCAAATCCTTCCGCTACTACTGGGGGGAAGTCTTGCAGGGATTTGTACATCCTCTCTATAACAATGTCTGGAACTATGCGATCGCGTTTTTGGTTCCAAGCAATGCAAGTTGCTTTGGGAGTTTGCAAGTACCACGCCATCCACTGAACCTCACCCCCAACCCCTCTCCGATTTTCGGAGAGGGGGGTAAGAGAGGAATTTAACTTGATCAGCAAGTCCATCCGCCATTGGCGTTTGGCATTGGTAGCATCATAGATGATGGAATAGCCAAGGGATTTCGCATCCCTGATATCTTGCACCAGCATCAAAAACCGGGTTTCTTGCAAATATTGAAGGCTGAGCCCCTTTATTTGTCGTTAAGAAACCCGGTTTTTTAGGTCTTATTGAGAATGGTGCAAGATCTGAGATCCCCGATCTGGGAGATGACGAGTTCCTCAACTTCTGACCACTCCCCTTGGATAATTGCATCGCCATAAAGTTGTTGGCGAATTGCGTCAGTGGAGACAATGCGATAATTTCCGAGTTTCGCCAGTTGTGCGGCGAAGGTAGATTTACCGCTACCGGGGATACCAATAAGGAAGTGACAGATGAGAGGCGTAGGCATGAGTCGGTGAGAGTGTCAAGATGTGTCAATTCTAGGAAATGCTGTACGTTACAGCAATTAGGGTAAATAGACCTTTTTTGCCTCACGCAAAGTCGCAAAGTCGCAAAGAAGAACGCTAAAAAATGTGGTCTAAATAAATGAAAACTGCTGTAAAGTCCCAGGTTTTTAGGCGAATGACGAATTTTTGGACTGTTGTTGCGAGGTTGTTGTGGGCAAATTTCGTCATTCGCATCACATGCTATTTACATTTTGGATTTTTGAGACAAGATAGAAAAACAACACCAATTTTTAAACGCCATAAATCTTTTTGAGCTTCCATGTAAGAGAGAGAAGTTACATAAGAAGCTGCAAGAAATAGCTGATTCTCTTATTTGATGGAAAAAGTACCTTACCCGAACAAAGTCTGCAAGACAAGGACGAATGCAGTGCGATCGCCTTCTATTCCTCTATCAACTCCTCACTCAGCTTTTGACCTGTTTTTTCCATCAGTTATATCACGTCCGGTTAAACAACCTTAATAAGTTTGTTGTTTTTATCACTGGCTTTCCATTGATATCTACTTATTAGGTTTCCCCAAATCGCATCCCTCGATCAAAACGGCGAATCGCGCACCGAGAAGTACAGTTTATTTTCTGGGAGCGATCGCTCATTTCACCCCATAACCACATTCTCTAAGAGGGTTTCACAGGAATAGTCACAATAAATTCAGTTTCCATCTTTGGAGATGAATTTACCGAAATTTGACCCCCATGCTTCTGCACGATATCATAGCATACAGTCAGCCCTAATCCAGTTCCCTTACCGACTTCTTTCGTGGTGAAAAATGGGTCAAATATTTTATTTTTGATATTTTCGGGAATTCCAATACCACGATCCCCGATCGTGACTTGAACATGGTCCGAATCAGCCATCGCAGTCTGAATCACAATCTGTTTGGCAGACAGATCGGGTACTGCGGTTAAAGCATCGATCGCATTACTGAGGATATTCATAAATACTTGATTCAGTTGCGCTGGATAACACTCAACGAGAGGTAAATCTCCGTACTGCTTCACAACTTGAATTTGTTGTTC
The DNA here is from genome assembly GCA_964246695.1 of uncultured bacterium. Taxonomy (GTDB): domain Bacteria; phylum Cyanobacteriota; class Cyanobacteriia; order Cyanobacteriales; family Nostocaceae; genus Stigonema. The sequence goes on along the minus strand of CAXTSI010000042.1, from coordinate 4,711 downwards.
GATCTGGTTGTTAAGGATTACTAATGCGCTGTCAATACCTTCGTGGATATCTGTAGGTTTAAACTCGGCTTCATCTAATCGCGAGAAATTCCGTAAAGATAAAACAATATCGCGAATGCGGTTGGTTCCTGTGTCCATGGAGTCAAGGATTTTGGGCAAATCTTCTCCAAGGAAGTCGAGTTCAATGTCATTGATGCGCTTTCTAATTACAGGGGTTGGCTCAGAGTATTCGTGTTGATAGAGGTTTACTAGCTCTAGCAGGTCTTGTACGTATTTTTTGACATAATCCAAATTAGCGTGGATAAAGTTAACAGGATTATTGATTTCATGGGATACTCCCGCAACCATCTGACCCAAACTGGACATTTTTTCAGTTTGAATTAATTTAGCTTGGGATATCTGGAGTTCGTGCAAAGCATGATGTAATTCTTGTGTTCGCTGATTCACCGCCACGACCATGCGATCGAACTCACGCGCGATGTTCAACATCTCGTCGCGACATGAAGCTACTTCTCCTTCGGGTAGGCGAATCGACAGATCGCCTGCAGCAACGAGTTCAGTTGCACGACTGAGTCTTGCTAAACGGTGCAGGATTGCCCAATAAAGAACAAAGATCAGAGCAGCTATTTGAGTAATAACACTGATTGTTGTAGAGGTCAAAGTACTGCTGATGGATGCTGCTATAGCCAGATTGCGGGGCTGGAGTGTTGTGTATACGCCGATCGCTGCAACTATCCGATTGTTAACCCTAAGTGGCAGATCGATCTCTAGCAGATTTTTGGTTGTGTCCTCTTTCTCACTCTGAGTCCCTTTAATGAGGGGGTCAATATCTTCTTCCTCTAGTTGATAGCTACCGTTAAAGTCGATTGGATCTGTACTTGCCCACAATGAAGGTACACCTTTAATCATCCGATAAATGCGGATGTGGTAAATTAACGGTTGAGATTTTTTGAGATCCTGTAAAAAGGCATTCATAGCGACAGGATCGTCGGGATGAACAGCAAACTCAGCCTCCACTACAGTAGCGAGTTGGCGTGATTGTGCGCTGTAAGATTCCTTCAAGTGTGTGCGAATTGTCGAAATTGTGTTGATGGTCAGTATTACTGCTGTTGTCGCAGTAATGATAATTAACGGTACACCAATCTTGAATGCGACAGGAATCTGTCTCTGTAACCACTGCGAGTTTTTGGTTAAGGATTTCATTCTTTTTTACTCCCGGACTACTCGCAATGGCGCGATTAATTCCTGACTAGGCTCCGCGCTCTGCATAGTAAATTCTAGGATGACATACCACTTGTGAATGCTATCCTCAAGCGGTAAAAGCGCATCTTCCGCGTCTTTAAAAAGAATTAGCATTGCCTGTTCCCTGGAAACACTCTTTTAGTAGTTCAACTAAACTCAGCTTGGCTCATACTGTTATTATTGGCATCAGTATTTATACTGATGCTATCTATGCATGGTTTGGCTGTAGAGTGTGAGCAGATTAATTTAGATGTTCCTAGATTACATCTTTCTGGTTCTTATTTGCTTACAGCAGTTTTCAATTAAATTGACCACATTGACCAGAAGCGGAAACCGCGCCCCTACGGTTATATTGTGGTCCATTCAATTCTTCGGTTTACCCAACCGATTAACAGCGTGGCGCAAGATTTGACTTTACCTGACTTTTCTTTATTGGATAATTCGCTGCTCTAAGAAGCAAGCTCATTTTCGATAGCCGTAGCAGAAACAGCACTACTGCTAAACGTCCTAGGCAATTCTACCGCAAGTATGACGCTTCTAGTTACCATAAACGTTGAGTAAGCCAACCACAGGATATGATTACTGTGAAAATACCAAGTCAACACAGCCACGGGCGCAAATCCCAACAAAACGCTAATTAAGCTGGAGTTGCGGAGAATATTCACCAGTGCAAGACCTGCGAAGTATCCATCCAGACTGAAAGCAATTGAAGCACTTACCAGTATAGGAAGCAACCAGATAACATAGATTTTGATTGGCTCTATGACTTCGTTGTGGTTGGTTAATAAACCAAATATAGTCTGAGGAAATAGGACAGATGCTCCAGCAAAAATAAGCCCTAACAACATTTGAGTTCCTACCACCACTTGTAAAAGAGGCTTAAACCGATGCTCCTCCCCCTGACCCTTGAAACTTCCGCTTAAGGTTTCTGTAGCGAATGCTATTCCCTCAAAAAAGAAAAAGCTGAGAAGTATGACTTGCATAAGTAAGGCATTTTGTGCCAAAATAATCGTCCCCATAGCAGCACTTAAGTCGTTGAAGACGATTAACGGCAACATTTCACTTACGCTCCAGACAAATATATTGCCGTTTAGGGTAAAAGTGGCTTTCAAACTTGGCAAGTCCCAAAGCTGTGGCGCTACTGCTCGTACTTCTTGCCAAGAAATTTCTCGGCTTACCAAAATCATTCCCACCAACAACTCCACACACTGAGCGAGAATCTGGGACAGTCCAGCCCCCGTACTTGCAAAAGCCCACCTGACAATAAATAGGTAGTTCAGCAGAATATTAGCGCCATTCCAAATCAGGGATAACAGCAAGACTTTGCCACTTTGTTCTCGTCCCAGAAGCCAACCTACCAGGACAGCGTTGAGCAAAAAAGCAGGTGTTCCCCAAATGCAGATATTGAAATAGGCAACAGCAGAAGCTCTTACTCCTGGGTTAGCACCTGTCAAGGCAAACCCCAGTTCTCTCAGAGGATACTGCAAAATCACCAGAAGTGCGCCCAGCCCTAGGGCGATTAAGCCATTGCGCAGTCCCACTAGCAGCATCGCCTCTCGGTCACCTCGTCCCACAGCTTGTGCAGTGACTCCAGTGGTTCCCATCCGTAAAAAGGAGAAACTGTAGTAGATAAAATCAAACAAGGTTGCAGCTAAGGTAACTCCAGCCAAATGATGAATTTCATCTAAACGACCCAAGAAAGCCAAACTGATCGTTCCTGCCAAGGGGATCATGATATTGGAGAGAACATTGACGATCGCCAGATGGAAAAAGCGACCGAGAAAGTCATACTGGTTCAGCTTTGTAGTGCGGGAATAGAAAGTGTGAAAAATATGGAGCAATAAACGCGATGCTTTTGTTTAATTTTGTTCTTGGTATTTTACCACAACAAAAGGAGAGTTGATATCTATGTGCCAATTCTCATCAACAAATTCCAGATTTTCATCATAAATGAGAATCAACTCGCCAATCATTTGAGAGTTAATGATTCGCAAACGCTGAGAAACCCGGTTTCTCTAAGAAACCGGGTTTCTGAGGGCTGACAAATTTGTAACTCAAATAGGATTGCTATATATGCCAATTCTCATCAACATCAGGCTGAACATCTGCCCAGTTATTAGGTAGAGTTTCCATATTAGTTAAAATTCAAGCCGCCTGCTCAATACGATTAAACAAATCTTTATTCAACCCATACACGGCAGGATAATGAGACTTAATTCTTCTAACTGAAGCAAGAATATTCCTAGTCTTATCGGCAAAAATTTCAGCAGTTACGTCATCAAGATAACTTATTCTTTCTTGTTCTGAATCGTGAAGATTAAAATAATCAGCTAAACAAAATGCCGCCAGTTTTTGTAATCCTTGAATTACCAGAGTATCATGTTTCAGAAGTTCATACTCGTTAAGAGGTGCAAGCATTTCCTCAACTCGTTCATAAATTTCTCTGATATCTGGATCGCTAGGGTCAAAATTTATAGCAACATCCAAAAATTCGATAGCTCCTGTCAATAAACCCCCATTGGCGTATTTTGCACCAACTTTTGCCACTTCTAATCCCATACCAGCAAATCGCGCACCTGCATATTTTCGTGCTTCCTCAGTGTCAGGTAATAAGGATGCAATTCTCTGGGCTGTTGTTTCTATCTTGTGTGATTCGCCACAAAAAAGGTGAACGCGGCAGATGAAGAAAAGAGCATCAAAGTCATAAACATCGACTTTACCGTCAGCATTAATAGCACTTTCAGCCCAAGCTATTGCCTCAGAGTAATTCCTTTCTTCCAGGTAAGTATTAGCTATTTCTAAATAAGGTTCAGAATTAAATGATTCCAGTTTTATGGATCGCTGAAAGTATTCACGGGCTTGCTGATATTGCATCCCAGAAGAAGCATCATCGTCCAAAGAGTCAGCTTGCTGTTTATAGACATGACCAAAGTTGCTCCAATAAATCGGCACTTCTGGGTTAGTTTTCGTTAATGCCCGATATACTTTAACAGCAAAATCCCAATTCTCCATATGAATGTAACAAAGACCTAGCAGATTGCGAGCACCATCTGCTGCTGGTGCTAGTACCAGTACCTGCTTTAGTAAAGAAATGGCACTAGACCATTCTTCTGTGTTCATTTTCTCTTCAGCTTGGTTAATCAGGTCTGCAATCCGATCGCCATACTGCTGCAGAGAATCATAATTTAGTCTGGCTTTAGCATCGGAAAGTGTGTTATAAGCTCCTCGGATTTGCTTAAACCTTTCCGGGTCTTTTTCGGGAGAATACTTACGAACTAACCGAAAGTAGGCTCGTTTGATTTCATCAGCCGATGCTAGGGGTGATACTTCCAGCATCTGATAAAGTTCATACGCCATTTCTTAATAGATTGTTAATTGTTAGTTGGTAGTTGTTAGTTGTTAGTTGTTAGTTGTTAGTTGGTAGTTGGTAGTTGGTAGTTGGTAGTTGGTAGTTGTTAGTTGTTAGTTG
>CAXTSI010000041.1:6092-29562 GCA_964246695.1 uncultured bacterium | reverse complement strand
CCATTCCCCACTCCCCACTCCCCATTTTCAACATAGTTGTGATATCCTTATATTGGCATCACTATGCCGGGATGTAGCGCAGCTTGGTAGCGCACTTCGTTCGGGACGAAGGGGCCGCTGGTTCGAATCCAGTCATCCCGATTTGTACATGTCGATTAACAAATTATTTGTCGTCGTTAAGGTTGAACGGCATTTGCAAGGCGCTAAAATGACTCTATCTCCTTCATTATCGCTCTTGTTGATTATGGTGTTGCAGCAGCCTGCCCGTTCTATCCCTATTCCACCCTTAGAGAGTGGCGATCGCTTAACTCGTGCTGAGTTTGAGCGCCGCTATGAGGCAACCCCAGAAAAATTCAAAGCGGAATTGATCGAAGGAGTGGTTTACGTGGCATCCCCTGTACGAGTCTTTCATGGCAATCCTCATTTCAATTTAATTACCTGGCTGGGGGTATACAGCACGGCTACTCCGGGTGTAAGCGGGTCGGATAACGCTACAACCAGGTTGGATTTGGACAATGAACCCCAACCAGATGCCCTGCTGCGGATTGAAATTGGTGGAACCTCGACCATCAGTGATGATGGCTACATCGAAGGGGCACCGGAATTAGTAGCGGAAATTGCGACCAGCAGTGCGGCAATTGACTTAGGGTCCAAGCGAAACGTCTACCGCCGCAATGGTGTGCAGGAATATTTGGTGTGGCAAACCTTTGAAAATCGCTTCAGTTGGTTCCGGTTACAAGCGGAGGAATTTGTATTAATTGAACCCGATGCTGATGGGATAATTCGCAGTAGCGTGTTTCCAGGGTTGTGGCTGGCAGTGTCGGCATTATTGGAGGGCAAGATGATGTTCGTGCTGAATGTGCTGCAAGCAGGGATTGGCGATCCGAAACATCAGGCGTTTGTTCAGGAGTTGGCAGGGCGATCGTAAAGGGAACAGGGAACAGGGAACAGGGAACAGTTCGTTCCTCACTGTTCCACGTTTCTTTTAGGTAAAATCAGAGGGTTTAAGTCTGGAGCTATATTAAAAATTAGTGGAACGCGCATTCTAGGGGTTTAGATCCGCCCACCATACGCAGTTACTGTTCCCTGTTCCCTGTTCCCTGTTCCCTTTTACGATATCCAGTGCTTACACAGCAACTCAGCCTGTTGCAAAACGGTCGTAGTTGCCTTTTCCTGTTTATCAGGAGGATAGCCGTATTTCTTCAGTAGCCTTTTAACCGTTACCCGCAGCTTTGCCCGCACCCCTTCTTTCATCGTCCAGTCAATAGTCACGTTGTTCCTGATTGCCTGTACCAGATCGCGGGCGATCGCCTTCAGGGTTGCATCTCCTAACTCTAGTACCGCGCTGTCATTCACTTCGAGGGCATCGTAGAATGCTAACTCATCTTCTGTTAGCCCCAAATCTTCTCCACGGCTTTGCGCTTGGCGAATTTCCTTGGCAAGTTCGATCAGTTCGGCAATCACCTGGGCGGCTTCGATCGATCGATTTTGATAGCGTTTGATGGTATTTTCCAGCATCTCGCTAAAGGTGCGAGATTGAACCAGGTTCTGGCGCGATCGCGTTTTAATCTCATCGTTAAGCAGCTTTCGCAAAACTTCCAATGCCAGGTTTTTCTGGGGTAAGCCGCGTACTTCTTCGAGAAATTCGTCGGAAAGAATCGAAATATCAGGATTCTTCAAGCCCACCGCCGCGAAAATATCAATCACTTCCTCGGAAGCAACAGCTTTGGAAACTATCTGACGGACGGCGGTATCCAAATCCTCAGTACTGCGGTGATCTCTGGTGGTGTGTTTTCGGCGTAGGTTTGGCGATCGGAATTCGGTTCTTCTGGGGCAATTTCCGAGGCGTTAAGGATGCTGTACCCTAGTGCATCAAACCATTTGAGGGTTGCTTGTTCAACAATAGACTCCGTAAACTTGCTCACGCCGCTTCCCTCACCATTTTTTCAGCCTCCTTAACGCGGATTTCGCCTGAAATTAGTTTTGGGAGAAGGGTATCGCGGAGAGTAGCAAGAATTTGGGATTCCCTAATATTGTTGACAATTTTTTTATGCAAAGGTTCAATTTTTAAATTGAATTGCTCTAAAACCTTTTGCTTTGGAATAATGATTAAAATCGGACGAAAGTTAGATTTGCTAATTTCCAGAAATGTTGTTCCGTTCGCACGACCTTTGATGGTGTCCAAGTTATTCAGCGTCCAGTACAAAACATAGTAGTTGGATAAAACTTGATTGCAAACCATAGCAATAAATCCTTGATTTACTGCTATTGGAATTTCAGAAATTGCCAGATAACCTATTGGTGCGCGGGAAGATAGTAAAACTGTTCCTTGGGGCAATAATCCAGAACTGATTTGCACTAACCCAAGTTTTGTTATTTTCCTTTCAGTTTTGATAAATACAGGGTGCTGTAAAGTGGACAAATCTTTTGGTGTTGCCCAATGAATATTTCCACCTTCCCAATAAGCAGGATTTTTAGTGCTTGGAGTGCTACCCCCGAAAACTTGAACTGATTCACCTATGGTAGAAACTATCCATCCCTTCGGAATCATCCCTAAAGGCGATTCTTCAAACTTATCAGGAAATAATGCTGCCGTCGCCGCATCCATACCTACTGGCTGCATTCCATCTATCTTGGCGCGAACGGGGTCAAAATCCACAAACCACGATTTAAAGATTGCCCTTGCTTGCGCCTCCAGTGTGCGGTTCATCTGCTGGTTCAGTTCGATTTTTTCGTCGAGTGAGGAGAGAATATGGGCGATCGCTTTTTGTTCGGGGAGGGGAGGAAGAGGTATAGGCAGTTTGACTAAATCTGTTCCTGTTATTCCAGCGACAGTAACATGGCGGAGAATTGAGTCAAGAATGTAAGCACCATAATGTGAACGAAATAGGTAGTAAAGGAAAAAACTATCTACAATCTGCGGGTTTGGACGCCCTCTAATTAGAGATGACTCAAAAGTAGTAGGTTCACCAATTTCACAGACGATGCTGCACTTACCAGCACCTGAAGCAACTAAAGAACGTCTGGCAAATAGAAGGTCTCCAACTTCCAGTCGAAATCGCTGTTGTTCGCTATCTGAAAGCTGTACTCGCTTCATTGGAACATTAAACAGGCGTGGGTGAGCAAACAGTTCACCCATGTTGACGATTTTGTCACCTTGACCATGAAATTCTTTTGGTTTATATACTCCATTACGAGTTCCACCATAAAGAACATCTCCAAACTCGACAACACGCCAATTTTGAGGTAATACACCCAAAAGAGGTAGTTCATGCTGGTACTTAACGGTCATATCCTAAGCCTTTCAAATTTTCTTTAATAGCAGCTTCTAATCTTGCTGACTCCTGAAACTGCGCCTCTAACTTCCCTATTAAGCGCTGCATCTTTTCCTCAAACAGTTCGGCATCATCTTCCACTTCCTCAGCCCCTACATACCGCCCTGGTGTCAGCACATAGCCGTGACTCTTGATTTCCTCCAAGGTGACACTCTTACAAAAACCAGGGACATCTTCATAATTAAGAGCATCATTCTCTCCCCGCCAAGCATGGTAGGTGTTGGCAATGCGAGTTATCTCTTCCTCGGTCAGTTCCCGATGCACGCGATCGACTAGGAAACCCATCTTTCGCGCATCAATAAACAGGGTTTTGCCTTGCCGATGACGCAACTTGCCGTTCTTCTTGCTGCGGGTCAAAAACCACAGACAGGCAGGAATCTGGGTGTTGTAGAATAGCTGCCCTGGCAAAGCCACCATACAATCCACCAAGTCTGCTTCGATGATGGCTTTGCGAATCTCTCCTTCCCCTGACTGGTTGGAACTCATCGAACCATTCGCCAGGACAAAGCCAGCAATACCTGTGGGTGCTAGGTGATGGATCATGTGCTGCATCCAGGCATAGTTAGCGTTGCCCGTCGGTGGGATGCCATATTGCCAGCGTGCATCTTCCCGCACCCGTTCCCCGCCCCAATCGCTGACATTAAACGGTGGGTTGGCGATGATATAGTCAGCTTTCAGGTCTTTGTGTCGGTCATTGTGGAAAGTGTCAGCATGGTGCTCACCCAAATTTCCTTCGATACCCCGAATCGCCAGGTTCATCTTGCACAGTTTCCAGGTGGTGGGATTGGATTCCTGCCCGTAAATGGAAATATCCCCAATTCGTCCACCGTGCGCCAGAACAAACTTTTCTGACTGTACGAACATACCTCCCGAACCGCAACAGGGGTCGTACACGCGCCCTTTGTAGGGTTTAAGCATGGATACCATTACCTCAACCACACAGCGCGGCGTATAAAATTGTCCTCCCAGTTTCCCTTCGGCACTGGCAAATTTACCCAGAAAATATTCATAGACACGCCCCAAAATATCCTGAGAACGGTTGTCTTTATCTCCCAGCCCAATCGTGCCTATGAGATCAATGAGTTCCCCCAGCAAGCGCTTATCCAGCGAGGGTTTCCCGTATTCCTTGGGCAGTACCCCTCTCAGAGACGGGTTTTCCTTCTCAATAGCACTCATGCCATCGTCAATCAGCTTGCCGATTTCTGGTGTTTTGGCTTGGCTTTGTAGAAACGACCAACGTGCCTCTTTAGGAACGTAAAAAATATTTTCTGCTGTGTATTCATCCCGATCTTCAGCGTCAGCATATTCATCGGCGGTTAACTTGGCGTGGTGTTCGCCAAATGCATCGGAAATGTACTTGAGGAAAACTAAACCGAGAACGATATGCTTGTACTCAGCAGCATCCATGTGACCGCGCAGCTTGTCGGCAGCCTGCCACAATTTTTCCTCAAAACCCAGCTTTGTACCGTTCGCGTTCTGTTTCGCCGTTTTCTTCTTCTCCAAGGGAATCCTCCACCAGCCAAAGGGCAAGCAAATAGCTTTTTATGTGCTTAGAATTCCCAAATTCAACAAAATAGTTAATATTCTGCCAAAAACTATTTATCTGGAGATATTTTCTGACGTTTAGCCATTTTTGCAAACGGTAAAAAGCAATGTGAACATTCCCCTTGCGCCCAATTAGCAGGTATTGGGAAAGAAATTTTACAGTTTGGGCATTTTGATAACAGGCGCAACTGGTGGCGTAAGCACCCAAGTCTGTCCTTAAACTGCCACTCGATCCTAGCTGGGATGGTTGTTAAAACCTCGGAAAACAAGGATTCCACACTCACAGTCTTGGCTTTCAACCCACCCCTAGCTAGTAGGATGGTTGTTACAGACACAGAAAAGTTGCGTTCGTCTTCCCTGGGAGCGCTTCTAAATGCTGTTTGAAATTTTGATCTAAATTCCTCTCGTTGGTACACTTATACTATATAATACACCAAATAAGCGTGAGTCTTAAAAACTACCGATATGGCTGAATCAAAACTATTGCGACAAAAGTTAAGCTTGCAAACGTGGTATTCCACAAGCCTACTGTGCTGGTGGCTGTTCGGTACATCAATCTTCGAGGCTGAGGTGTAGGCGAACTCAGAGAGGGTGGTGTTAGGTAGAATATCCACCCAATCAATTTCTAAAACCAAGCCGAAAAACTATTTACTAACCCCCAAATACAACAGCATAAACTCTTCAGAAGAGATTCCTGACTGCTAGCTAGATTAACATAATTGAAGTATTTAGACTGAAAAGAATTGGTACAATGACATCAAAACATACTTTTGAGGAAAGCTCAAATCCCTTAGCAAAATTAGATTACATTCCATTACTCGATACTATTTTAAACTTACTTAATAAAAAGAATATTTTAAAGTTTTCTGATGATGGCAATAGACTTTTGATTGATGCTTATGATATCGCTTATAAAATCGCCACAAATTCAAACATGGAACAAAAAAGTCCCTTAACCCAAGATATAGGTATTAAAGCAGCAACCGTAAATTTTATTTCAGAAACAGAGTTTTACTCTCAAATTCAAGCCATTAGAGATGAATTAAGAAAACAACTCGATCGTGCTTGTGGAAAAAATCAAACTAAAGCTTGCCTAGAAAAACTTTGTACATCCTTGTCTAATTTTAATAGTAATCAGCCATCTTTACCATTTTACTATCCTTTTAACAAGCCTTATAGTTTCACATCTCAGCGCTTAACTATTGAAAATAGTTTGGCTGACGAGAGGCGGAAAGGTAGTGATTCAGCTATCAAAGCTCATCATTTGAATGTCAGATTTGAAGGCATATCGCAGTTCGATAATAATTTGTTAGACAGCCTTAAACTTTACATAGATAATATAGCTACTCCTGATTCCGAAGATTGGCAAGAATTAACAGAACTTTTAGGAGAGATATCGGGACAAAAAAAATCTGAACTAACTGAAATCAGAAAAATAGTAGATACCGAATCTCTACCGAGACTGTTGCGTGATATTAAAATAGACTACCTAGATTATTTGAAAATAGAATGTGCGAAAACTAATATATGCAACTCTAACACCGAAGGGTTTGAATGTTTAGAGACATTAATTAATCGGCTGAGGTTACTGTCAGATTACATCAACGACCCAGATTTAGATAACCCCCATTATGAAGTAAGTTATTTACTGGATCAGGCACTTAATCTCAGGACTGCTTTTTCTCAAGCGAATGCCTTTGATATGTTGCCTATCATCGCTGAGTACGAAGGAGTTATAGGAGAAAGCGTAGATAAAGAAAGAGGTATAAAAGAATTCAACTTGGGTTTGAGGCTAAAGCTCAATGGTACCGTAAATGCTTATGATGAAAAATCTGTACTTGATTACTACATGACTGAACTTGATCCTAACAGTCAGCGACACCAAGAGCAATTAAAAGACCCAGCGAAAGGGAAAAAGTTTAAAGTCAAGGTTTTAATTATTGCTTGTCTCTACTATTTCATTTTTGCTGTCGATGAAGATGGAAAATTATGTGATAAAGATTATAATCCTATTTCCAAATTTGAGGCAGAAGTTCTAAATAAATTGAAACCAGGTGCTACTTCTGATGAGGAAGTAAGAAATGTGTTGTGCCACATCAAAAAATTAATATTGAATCAGCATGGCTGGCGAGTTAGGCAGAAGCTAGCAGCTTTAAAAAATCTGCTAGAAACTTTTCTAAAAAAGAAAGAAATATTGCCTCCTTTCTCCAAACCAGTTCAATTATGTATTAACACAGCTATTCTCAATAAAAAAACTGCAAAAATTATCAATTCTAGAAATTTCTTCAAAATAGATTTAACTCAAGAAAACCAATCACAAGCCAAAGCAAAAGCTAGGGAGGCTTTAGGGTATATCGAGGTGGTGCAACCAACTGTTAATTCACAATCTCTAACCTCGCTGGCTGTCACTTTTACTTTTGACGACGTTCGCTATTTCACAAATGGGAATAAACAGGAATTTTCAATGAGATATGATATCACTGGAATTAAAGCTTTACCAGTGATATTTTCACCTATTTTAGAGGAAGAAGGTAAATCTGTAGAGGAAAAAACTAAATTTATATATCACCCAATTTATAACGATTGCTTTGCGAAGCAAAAGATAATCGTTATTTCTTATAAAAGTAAGCAAGTAATAGAAAAAATATTTAAAAATAGCCAATCTCCAGCAGCAAGAATATATCGACAAGTATTTACTTTACTAAGTTACTTGTGCATCAGTGTTTGCCGGGAGCAAATCAGTCTAAATAGTCAACAGAATGAAAAACTTTTTATCCCTATATTTAGATTTCATTTTAAAGATAAAAATGATGCCACAGAAGATGAAGTGTTTCTCAATTCTTTCTCGAAAGCTTTGGCACATATTTTACGCAGAGATTGTCTTGCTGATGCTCAAGGAATTAACGTTAAAAATACTAAATCAAAAGATTTTACGTTCCGCGTAAAAAATGCTTTGTCATCAATGTACGCTTTAGTTCCCAAAACTTTTGAGTTTAAAGGAGGTTATCAGCCTCAACTGGATAAACTAGCAATTATAGTAGTTTCTAGCTGGTTGAGTGATGCAGTTTGGGATGAAAAAGATAAAGCTGCCAGGATTTCCAATATCTATGGTGAAATTATTGTCATTGATAAAGTATCTGATACAGCAGTAAAAATTGAACCAATTAAAACATTTGCTGATAATCAACCACACTCTAAAATATATACGGAGCCAGAGATTGTTAAAGATGAAATTAGCAAGCTTTACCAGCAAGGTTATCGACATTTTCTATATATAGCCAAGGCTCCATATAGTAGAAGCTTGGGTATAACTAAATTGGAATCTGACCCAGACTCATTATTCTTTATGTCTCAGAGTGTAGTTCAATACCTTAAACGAGACAAACCAGATATTAAACTGTATCCAATATTTATGGATACCTACCCTGCGATAAATTTAAATCGTGGAACAGTTGATTCTTTTTACATTCCTGATATTGAAGAATTAGAAAAATTATCTAAAGATAAAAGTCAACAAACCCGAGTATTTCTTAACCTTTTTACTGGGCGTTCTGTAGACGATCGGCGGAAATTTTTTAACAGTGTAGTTTGTTACAGCACTTTATTAAATATTTATGATGTTGCCGATACTAGAGATATTATGGCAGGTCTTCTGGATAAGAATTCACTGTTGCAAAAAACTATTTTGCAGTACATTACTTTATTTCACTTTTCCAGATATGAAGTCAATCTAAATATTACATTTAAGCTAAACCCTTACAGTAAGCTAATTGGTGATGAAGGTATTGGCACTATCTCTACTTATACTTACTCAAATAAAAACGTCAAGTTTAATAACCTAGCCTTTTTGACTACGATCAGGAGTGCGCTTTATGGCAAATGATTTAGGCATCAATTTAGGTCGGGTATTTGAAATAAGTTTTAATATTGGTATGCTGACTTACTTTCAGCACTCAAAGTTTCAGCACTCTTATGGCGATGTTTACCTAAAACCTTTAAGCAAGTTATATCTGCATAAAATACAACAAGCTATAGCTAAGAAGTTTATAGATAAATCCCATCAGGAAACTATTGGTGATTGGGTAAAGTTATTTATTCAAAAAGGATGGACTTCAGGGTATAGCTTTATTCGGGAGTATATAGAAGCAACTGGCTGGCGCACGAAAAGCAAAATAGAAATTCTCTATTTTCAGTGCGATTTCCAGGGCGATAACTCCTTTGGCATCTTAGACAGAGATGAGATAGTTTGCTACAAAGAAATTTTGGAAAGCCAGGGATTTGAAAATGTAGATATCATTCGCTATAAAGAGACTGGCGAATTTCTGAAAGCTGATACCCTATTGCTGACTAGGTATTTAGGTAAGTATCGAATCTTGAGTGTAGACCTATCCACCTTTACCACTTCAGCTATTCATTCTGTAACTGACTTAAATAATATCCAAACTTTACAAGACTCATTGCGTACCGAGTTAAACTATGTGCGATCCAAATCTAGCTTTTGTGGACTTGGTATAGATACTGGTAATAGTAGCCATAAGGACAACAAGCTTAACGATATTTACTCCAAGAAATTGGTGCAATACTTCTCTGCTTTCAAGACAAAAGATAAGGAAGCGGTTAAGGTCATCCAAGCCTGTAGTTACGCCTGGAGCTTTTATAAATTTCTACTAGCATCAGGTAAAATATCGTCAACCGATGCAGTTAAGTTTAACTGCTTTGGGTATAGTGACAGGATGATTAACGGCATTACCCTAACTAAAGAAAAAGATGATGATCAAGATAGGCTGGGAATATTAAAAACTTGTTACGAAATCTACAAAGATAAAAGTTTCAAAGATATTAATGAGAGCCGCAGCCAAGTACTTCAAGTTATTAAAAGCAACGCGGCTATAAACTTTCAGGATGGCAGAAGGTTCGTTAAGGATATAGTTGAAGTTAAAAAGGATACGATAAACCACATTCAAAATATTGAGGTATTTGAGGCGGAAAAACACTTCTTTAATACGGCTGGTATTGTACCTGAATCGGTAAAGCAATCCCTACAACTAACAGAAACAAAATTCCGAGATGCCCACGCCGAGTTAATACGTCTAGCGCTTGCAGATTCTAGAACAGCATTTCTGTTTTTAACCGGTAATCCCGGAATTGGTAAGACTACAGCAGTTTCAGAGCAAATTATTAAACAGCTAAATGAAGGTTCTCTCCTGATATATGTCAGCCCCAGAATTCAGGTTAACCGTGATATTATCGATAATTTTCGAGAAAAAACTCGCACAAAATTAGTTTCGCATGATTTTATTTGTATCAACACAAATAAAAGAATTCTTGATCACGCAAATGGAGGCTATGCTGTTGAGTACTATAGCAATAAACTTCATGGAGATCGACCAATAGGACAGGTTCAATTTTTAGATATTAGTATCTTAAAAGACAATGTGCTTGAGCTTCCAAGTCAATTGGTTAGATATGCAGATAACCTGGTACAAGTGGAGAAGCATAACCAGGTTGGAGTTCTAGCAAGTTTATGTGAAGCGATTCACACCTGTATTATTAATCCTGAATTACCTAACAATATTATTGCTACAGCGTCAATTCAATCTCTCAAGGAAACTCGCTACGGTAACACTTTAAAGCATTTCGGCAGAATCTTTAGCAGTGCTTACAATTCCTCAAGTAAACCTCCTGGAATTATACCAAAAAAGATGAAAGAAATCGCCAGTCGAATGAAAAATATTTTCATTATGATTGACGAAATTACAGGTTCGCAAGAAGGAGTAGCTTTTCTGCATGGCATTTTAGAGTTTATTGAAGAATATGATTTATTAAATCCTGAATATGGCTTTAATGTTAAAGTGATTACTGCTGACGCATCACTAACAATACAGGATGTAGTTAACAGCCATCTTTCTAGCAACCAAGTTCAGGGAGATAAAATATTTGTCAGGCAAGTTGCAGACTCAATGGGTCAATGTTTGGCAATTGAAAAATTTGTATTTTTGCGCAAGCCAGCCACTCTGATTAATGCAAATTCATATCCAGCTTCCAAGCTTACATTTAAGTATCATCTATTTATACAGTCAGTAAGTTCAGAAAATGTTACAGATGAAAATTTTATTTTAGATGCTAATGTAGCTGAAAAAATTAAAGATGATATCCTTCAGCTACTGAAGGTAAATGACGGTCAAATTATAGTCTATATTCAAAATAAAGATAGCCTCAAGCAATTAATTACTAAAATTTCTAAAGAAAGACATAACTTCACGCTCCATCAAGAGTATCTGGAAATACACGCTAGCTTGTCAGATAAGGAAGAAGCTGAGATTCAGAAATATCAAAATCAAGTAAAAGTAGTCTTTATGACTGCTTCAGCATCTCGTGGCTTATCTTTCCCCAAAACAAAGCATATTCTTGTGCAGATTCCTGGATTCCAAATTGAGCAAAACTTGATGGAAATCATACAAGTAATATACCGGGGGAGAGGAGGTGAACTAGATAGAGGTGAGAAAAATTTGACTTTTTACTTATCTGATAAAGCAATTTATTATCCCAAAAAAGTTGATGACGAGGGAAAGCGTTTAAGTGCTGAGGAATCGGAAAAACTTGCAAATCTATCATTACAAGAGGCTTGTTTGAATGTGCTAAACATTCTCATTATTCTCAAAGCCTCTATTATGACCCGGATTATGGGTTCAGGGGAAATAGGTAGAAAGCGATACGTTATTATCCCTATAGGGGGTAAGGCAATTAGCCAAGCGGGGGAAACATTCATTGGTTCATTGGCTACTTTATTAAGGGAAATTCGTAAGGAGTTTAAAAAGCAACCTGAAGACAAGGTACTGCAAAATATAGAGCAGACTTTGTATGAATTACTCTCTGTTCAAAAAACTGAAATTACTCCTTATTCTCGCAAAAAATTATTATCTGAAAATCAAGAAGTATCCTATTTTTCAATAGGGTTTAAAGTTTTATCACAAATGGAGACTAGCCTCGATAAATTGCTGAATCTCCCATCTATTGAAAAAACCTACGTCAGAGGTAGTTTACTGATTGTGCCATTATCGGAGAAACTTGTAAAAGAAACTAACTATATCGACTTAGAAAAAATTATTGATCGGGATCGGAATGAAGATTTTATAAGAAAACTTAAGCTTTTGGTAACATCAGGAAAATATCCAAAACAAATTACTAGCGCTGCTTATTCCTTGATAGACTTGGCAAGAACACTTTTTAGTGAGTTAGAACGTTCGCAAAAACTAAGTCAAACTTCACTTTCGTCAGAGCGTTATTACGCTTTACCCATACAGATATTTATATCTTTTCAGGCTTTTGAACAATATTTTGAGAATGAGAGAAGAGTATCGAACTCTTCCTTCCGGGATATTTTGGCTCGGTATGTTTACTCACTTGCTTTAGCATATAACATTTTGCCCATTGACTCTAATTATCAAAATATTCCCTACGTAGTTTTTAATAGTGGAGCGATGGATAAATTAGGGAAAAGCTTATTTAATGAAAATCAAATATTTCAATCAAAGGAAATGAATATTTTGAATTTAATTCTTTCTCAGGAAGAGTGATTTTAAATTTAAACTCAAGATGCTAGGGAGATAAAAGTTATATTAATCACCTCTCAGAAAGGCGATCGCCAACACAGGTAAGTGCTGCATGATTACGTTTGAAAACCTTGAAAAATGGCTGAATGCACCCGCAGAAACAGAACGGCTGGAATTCAAACCCGTGATGACAAGATCGAGAACCGAGGATATGCTGTTGGCTTTGAGGGGTTAGTAGATTTTGTCCACTCAGCAGCACCGCAAAATCGCTTTATCGAGGAAGTTGTGCGGGAAGAAGTAAAGATGTTCCCGAAACAGGCTTTACGAGAACTTATTGCCAATGCGCTAGTACATCAAGATTTTCTAGCGACGGGCGCTTCAGTAATGATCGAGATGTATGGCGATCGCATTGAGATATCTAATCCCGGCATTCCGCCCATTCAGGTGGAGCGCTTTATTGATGAATATCGCTCCCGCAACGAACAACTCGCCGACAAACATGCGACGTTTCGGCATCTGTGAAGAAAAAGGCAGTGGCATTGACAAAGTTGTAAGTGAAGCAGAGGTGTTTCAACTACCCGCACCAGACTTTCGAGTGGGTGAGACACGCACGACAGCAGTACTGTTTGCCCATCAAGATTTTGCCGATATGAGCAAACCAGACCGAATACGAGCCTGCTACCAACATTGTTGCCTGTTGTACGTCAGCAATCAACGCATGTCTAACCAAGAGGATGTTTTCAAAGTATTATATGAAGCACAGACATAGCCTCAGAACTTAACTAATCAGGTAAAAAATCTTCATCTAAACATTCATCAGCAGTAAAGGGAGAGTCTACCAGAAAAGTATCAAGCGATAAACCAGTTTCATCACTACCTTGCTTTCTTGCATCTTGATAACACTCAGGCAAAACTTCTTGGAAATATGATTTTAAACTAGGACTATCCTTAAAAGTTGTTGTCAACCTGCGACGATGTTCTCTAATAGTTCCTTTCCAACTATTAGAGCGTTTTTCAGGCTGGTATTTATATTTTAGTAGATGCATTAATAGAACAACTAAATTACTTTCGAGGGCGTGTTTTTCACTTCTCCCCATGCATTCAATCTCTTCGATAAGATTTTCTAAATCAATCTCAGAAAATCTGCCTTCTTTTAATTGTTTAGCAGTTGTCTCTATCCACAGATAAAAATCTTGGTCGTAAAGATGAGAGTTTGTCTTGACCGTTGGTTGAGGCGCTGTCATCTGATTTTTCAACCTCCCAAAATCCAACCAGTAAACTTAATTTAATCCCGCTCTCACTATGCCCGTTACATATCTAAATCTGACTTTTCACGTCATGTGGAAAAACCAACGCAAAACCTAACCCCCCAGCCCCCTTCCCTAAAAGGGAAGGGGGAGAATTCAAAGCCTCTCTCCTTGCAGGAGAGAGGTTTGGAGAGAGGTTTTCCAAATCCCGTGAAAAGTAAGATCTAAACAGATTGCGTTTGGGCGCATCCCAAGTGAAACTTGAGACGGGAGCAACTAGCAGGGTAACTATATAATAACAATTTAGAGCCAGCTAGGGCGAATAGAATTCGCTCTTTTAACTAGCATATAGCAGCCATATTGCCACACTCTACGAATTCTTGGCGTTCTTGGCGCGGCAGTCGCCTAGGTCGGGAAAGCCGTCATTCGCACCGCAGTTTCTTTCGGAGGGAGACACTCGGACGTACTGCTCGCTGCCTCGTCTTGGCGGTTCGATAAATTAAGCTTTTTGGCAATTTTTGCGTAAGTCCTATTTTTAATCAACAGTTGTTGAGTTTCCTAACGCAGCACTGCCGTCGTCAATGGCGTAACAGGCTCAAGGGCTGGCATACGACTCTGCACAACTGATAACTTAACCGTAGGTAGGTGCGGCAAAACGTACTCACCAAACAATTTACACTCTTCAATTAGAGGATAACCTGACAAGATGAACGCTCGGATGCCCATATCCATGTAACGATTCATCTTCTCAAGAATTTGGTCTGGTGTCCCGACCAATGCCGCCCCACAGCCCGATCGCGCCCGACCAATACCACCCCACAACAGTGGTTCCAGGTAATCATCAGTCGATTTTGCCCGGAACTCATCCTGTCGCAAAACTCCCAGCGATTTGCGATCTTGTGTGCGCTCTTTCAGGTTGAAGCGTTGGGGATCAAATTTTGACATAATTTTCTGAGCGTAGGCGCGTGCTTCCTCAACGGTAGAGCGCACAATAACATGAACGCGGAAGCCAAAATCAATCGAACGTCCATATTTAGCTGCCCTAGCGCTCATGTCTTGCATGGTTGCGTAGATGCTTTCTTCTGGTTCGGGCCACATTAAGAACACATCGCAGTATTTGGCACACACTTCTTTCGACTCGGACGAAATGCCGCCGAAATAAAGCAAGGGACCGCCATTTTGCTGATAGGGCTTCACCGGGTCGGTGCTAGTGAGTTTTACTTGATAGATTTCGCCTTCAAAATCAATACTTTCCTGGGTCCAAGCTTGTTTTAGGATGTCAATGGTTTCGGAGCATCGTTTGTAACGCAGTTCGGGGCTTTCGTTCACACCCGGCAGGTTGGAATTAATGATATTGATCGTCAGTCGGCCTTTGAGAATATGGTCAAGGGTAGCGATATGACGCGCCAGCATAGTCGGGAAGATTTCGCCCGTCCGCAAAGCTGCCAACATATTGATCGTAGAGGTTTGTGGTCCCATAGCTCCAACAAACGGAATCACTTCCTGTCCAACAAGGTATGAAGTCGGCAGCAGTATATTGCCAAAGCCCATTTGTTCGGCAGTCAGCATAATATTACGGCAGTGTTCATAGTTGCTCCGGCGATCGCCATCCAGTACGCCTAAATATTGTGTATCGCCCCCGCAAAGGTCGTCAAACCAGGCAACTTCAGCTTTTCGGACATCGGTTCGTATGGCAACAGATTCTATCGGGAAGGTAAGCATTGCTTCGTGGTTCTGATATGAATAACAAAAAACTATCTACTAGTTGCCCCAAAGCGCAATTACTAGTGCTAGCATTATGTCTAGTAGTAATACTAGATGTTATGACGGAACGTATTCAACTTAACTTGCGACTGGATGGGAATCGAGAGCTATTTGAAGCCGTGAAAGCCGAGGCAGCAAAACAAGACACTAGTGTAAATAGCTTTGTGATCAATGCCCTGAAGACAGTCTTAGAGTGGCAGGATCTAGAATCCTCGGCACAATCTACACCCTCCTTAGAGACAATTCTAGAGGCACTAATGCCCAAGCTAGACAACATGTTAGAAGAAAAACTGAATAAGAAGCTGGAAGAAAAACTGGGGGAATCAGCCGCCTAAAAGATCATTCCCCAGCTTTTAGGCAGGATCGGGGGGTTTTGCAAGAAATCCAAGAAACTCATCGCCAAGAACTTCAGCAGCTACAGGCTGAAAATGCGCGGTTGCAAGCACTTTTAACAAGTGTTGGGGCTACTGCCAAAGTGGACTATCGGGAGGTGCGCGATCGCGTCCTCGTTCGGTTCAAAGCACAAAAATTGCGCAAGGAGTCCAAGTCTAGGTTCCAAGATTTACTTGATGCTTTTATTAAGGAATTGCCGACACCAGTATCCACACCCCCTACCACTGATAATCAACATCTAACTAGTGAGGCGTTAAGGTATGAAAATTACAGCTGGGATGAGTGGGCAAAGTTAGTAGAGCAAGCGGAACGAGTCAAAATAATTCGTAATTCGTAATAAAAAAATTATCAATCAGGAGTTTTAACCATGAAAATAACTACTCTTCCTATTAATTTATCCTCCGAAGAAATTAAACAATTTTGTCAACGTTACTCGATCCGCAAGTTGTCTTTATTTGGTTCAGTGTTAAGGGATGATTTTACAAGAGAAAGTGATGTTGATGTTTTAGTAGAATTTGAACCGGGGAAGACTCCGGGTTTAGCTATTATTACGATGGAAGATGAGTTATCAAATATGATAAATCGCCAGATAGATTTAAGAACATCAGCAGATTTAAGCCGTTATTTTCGTGAGCAAGTATTAGCAGAATCGATGGTTATTTATGAGCAAAATTGATGATTTAACTCGGCTAAAACACATCAGAGATTCAGCAACAGAAGCGTTATCCTTTGTAAGAGGATGTTTGTAAAGTATCCATTCATACTAGCCAGGGCGACTAAAAGTCGCGGCTACACAGACAAAACCCGCCTACGCGGGTTTGAAGTTCTTAATTTTCCGTAAGTCCGCGCAGGCGGACTTCGTTTGTGTAGTAGCGAATTATATTCGCCCAAAACTTTTAAAACATCCTCTAAAGAATCGCACCAGACAAGATTTAGATTACGATCGGATGTTATCTTTAGCTTTGGTAAGATTAATTGAAATCATGGGCGAAGCTGCTAATAATGTTTCTGAACCTTGTAAAGCTCAGTATTTTAAAATACCTTGGCGACAAATTATCGGTATGAGAAACCGTATTGTTCATGCTTATTTTGATATTGACTTAGATATTATCTGGCAAGTAATCACTCAAGATTTAGATTTACTTTTAATTGAGGCTGAAAAGGCAATAAAAGAGTTAGAAACATAAGTGATATTTTAATGTTTATTATTTATATTTGGAGTCAAAATCAACTTTATGAAGAGGAAATAACCGAGGTTTGAAATCATTTAACGAGAAACACAGCCAACTGTTTTTCGGTAGAACTGAACTCGTAGAAAAGTTACATAATTTTGTCAAAACTCATCCCCTAACAGTGGTGTTGGGTGCATCCGGTTCGGGTAAATCTAGTTTGGTGAAGGCAGGATTAATTCCGGAACTGCGGAAAGGAACTACCGATCAATGGAATATTATCCGACCCATCCGTCCTGGTGAGACTCCCTTACTCGCCTTGAATAATGCTTTGAAAAATGCCCAATTACCAAAGGTGGAGCCAGAAAACCCACAGCATAACCTGGCGATGAGCATTGATGTTTGGGCAAAAAGCAACCCTAACTCTAAGTTATTACTGTTTATCGACCAAAGTGAAGAAATAATTACACTCTGTCAAAATGAGGATGAGCGCAAAGAGTTTTTCCAAGAGATACTCAAGGCGATCGCAGTCCATCCCCAGCACTTACGGGTAGTGTTAACCTTACGTTCTGACTTTGAACCCCAACTCAGAGATGCTGGCTTACAGTTTGTCCCCACAGTCCTGAAAGTAGGAAACACTGTGCTGAAAAATCGTTGGCAAAGTGGACGATTTATTGTACCGACGATGACACGAGGGGAACTGCGGTCAGCGATTGAGAAACCCGCAGAAACACGGGTGATGTATTTTCAGCCCTACGAACTAGTAGAACAATTGATTGATGAAGTGGCGGATATGCCGGGAGCATTGCCTCTGCTTTCTTTTGCCTTGAGGGAACTTTATCTCAAGTATTTAAAGCGACAACGGGATGCTGAAAATAGAGGTATAACACTTGACCGGGCGCTGACTCAACAAGATTATCAAGACTTGGGAGGAGTCATGCAATCACTGACTCAAAGAGCTGATGAAGAATATGAGGCGCTAGTTCAACAGAATTCAGCTTATGCCCAGATTATCCGCTATGTGATGCTGCGGATGGTTGTCCTTGGTGGAGGTGAATTAACACGCAGACGAGTCCCGTTATCTGAACTAGAATATCCGCCAGAGAAAAATGGTTTTGTTAAAGAAGTAATTGAACGCTTTACCAAAGGACGGTTACTGGTTAAAGGAGAAGATGCAGAAGGTAATTCCTATGTAGAACCAGCCCATGATGCTTTAGTGCGGGGTTGGCAAAAGCTGCTGAATTGGGTAAAAGAGGAGAAAAACTTAAGATTGCAACGCCGTTTAACACCTGCTGCCCTAGAGTGGAAAAGCCAGCAACAACCACGGTTTCTTTGGAATGCTGACCCCTACCTAGATGTGTTGCAGAAAGAGGTACTTAAATCACAAAACAACAACTGGTTTAACCAGGTAGAAGCTGAGTTTGTGCAGGAAAGTGTTTTGCAAAAACGTCAGAATATTCGTTGGCGGTGGCGTATTACTCTTGGAATAATACTGACGTTAAGTGGTTTGACTATCTGGGCTTTGATTAGTCAGAGAAACGCGCAGATAGGACAAATTGAAGCTTTTCAGCAAGCCTCAGACGCAAAGTGGGACTTAAACCAGGATTTAGATGCGGCAATTAATGCTTTGCGGGCAGGAAACGCTCTCGATAAACTTTTACCCTTTGGACTTTTCAAACCAGATGTAGAATTAGCACAAGTGAGAGGAACGCTGCAAAAGGTGGGTTACACACAGAGAGTGAAAGAGTACAACAGCTTGGAAGAGGATAGCGGTCATTTATCAAGCGTGGTGTTCAGCCCTGATGGTCAAACAATTGCTGTAGCTAGTACTAACAACACTGTCACAATCTGGAGCCTTGAGGGTATAAAACTACAAACTCTCAAAGCACATAATGGTGGGGTTAAAAGCGTCGCTTTTAGCCCCGATGGTAAAACAATTGCTACTGCTAGCGAAGACAAAACCGTCAAACTCTGGAAACGAAATAATACAGGTCAATTTGAAACTCAACCCGATCAAACTCTTACCGGACATAATGATGGGGTCACAAGCGTAGCTTTCAGTCCCGATGGTAAAACAATTGCTACTGCTAGCGATGACAAAACCGTCAAACTCTGGAAGCAAGATAGCACAGGTCGATTTGACACTCAACCTGATAAAACTCTCACTGGGCATAATGGTGGGGTCACAAGCGTAGCTTTCAATCCCGATGGCCAAACAATTGCCACTGCTAGTAAAGACAGCACGGTGAAACTTTGGAGTCTTAATGAAGGTAAGGTACTACAAAACCTTACTGAGCATAAGACTGAGGTTAATCGTGCTGTGTTTAGCCCCGACGGTCAGATACTCGCTTCGGCAAGTTTCGACGGAAGCATCAAACTCTGGAAACGAGACATTACAGGTCAATTTGCAACTCAAGCAAGAACCCTTACAGGACATGTACGTTCGTTTCTCAGCGTCGCTTTTAGCCCCGATGGGCAGATACTTGCCTTAGCAACTGAGGACAAAACTGTTATACTTTTTTACCTTGATCGTCGGGAAACGCAAACTCTCACTGGGCATACAGGTTGGGTTCTCAGCGTCGCTTTCAGCCCTGATAAAAAGACCCTAACTTTAGCCTCCTCAAGTCAGGACAGTACAATTAAGCTTTGGAGACTTGAGGGCAAAAAACTACCAACCCTTAGTAATGTGCATAACGCGGCGATCTGGAGCATTGCTATCAGCCCTAATGGTGAGATGCTCGCTTCGGCAAGTTTCGATGGAACCGTCAAACTTTGGAAGTGGGATGGCACAGGTCAATTTGAAACTCAACCTTATAAAACCCTGACTGGGCATCGCTATGGCGTCAAGAGTGTAGTTTTCAGCCCCGATGGTCAAACAATTGCTACTGCTAGTGATGACAGCACGGTCAAACTTTGGAGCATTGAGGGTCAAGAACTGCAAACTCTTACTGGGCATAATGGTGGTGTCAGTAGCGTTGCTTTTAGCCACAATGGACAAATGATTGCCTCTGGTGGAAGAGACACCGTTATACTTTGGAGGCGGGACAGCACAGGTCAATTTCAAACTCAAACTTATAAAACTCTGACTGGGCATAACGGTACAATTAACAGCATAGCTTTTAGCCCCGACGATCAAACAATTGCCACTGCCAGTGAAGACAACACGGTCAAACTTTGGAGTCTTAATGAGAGTAAGGAACTGCAAACCCTCACCGGGCATAAGGCTGATGTTAACAGTGTTGTATTTAGCCCTGACGGTAAGATACTCGCCTCGGCAAGTCACGACAAAACCATCAAACTCTGGAAGCGGAAGTTTACAGGTCAATTTCAAACTCAACCTTATAAAACCCTGACTGGGCATACAGGTTGGGTCACTAACGTTGCATTCAGCCCTGACGGTCAGATGCTCGCCTCAGCAAGTGAAGACACCACTGTCAAACTTTGGACTTCAGAGGGAAAAGAACTGCAAACTCTTTATGGACACGGAGATAACAATTGGATTAGGAGCATTGTTTTCAGTCCCAACGGCAAGAAAATTGCGTCTGCCGGTGCAGGAAAAGTGATTTTGTGGAATTTAGAAGATTTGTCGCTGGATAAGCTAACTAAGTTAATGGAACCTGCTTGCGATCAGGTGCGTGACTATTTGCAGAATAACCCTAATGTTAGTGAGAGCGATCGCCATCTATGCGACGATGTGCCAAAAGTAGTTGCAAAAGATAAAAGTTTTTAACGCCGTAGCAGCTATTCATCAAATATGGGTAGATAAGTGCGATCGTCCTCCAAAAACTTTTAGCACAGAAGTGCGATCGCACAAGCACTGATTTTCCAGTTTGCTAATTTGTCTCCAGTCAGTTTGGTAGCGAATGTCTTGATTGTCAGGTGCTCACTAATTATATTCCTCTAGAACAATGGTTTTATCCTTCAAATGGTATTAAAGTTATCTTCATGAGTGCTTCTTAGGAAGATGTTACCGCAATCTGGCATTTGTCGTTGGTATTAACAATTACAGCAACGGCATCTCTCCCCTACAAAATGCCGTTAACAGGTTAGATGTTAAAATTCCCTTAGGTAGGAGGCGTAATTGCTCCGGGTTTGGAAAGGTGGGGTATTCTAGAAATTGAATTGAGTGAAAATAGCAGCCTTATGATCTGGCAAGAGCGAATTGTAATTGACCAGAATATTCTGGTAGGCAAGCCAACCATCAAAGGAACCCGTCTGGCAGTGGAGTTTATAATTGACCTGCTGGCTCAAGGTTGGTCTGAATCGGAGATTTTGAGAAACTATCCAGGCATAACAGTGGAAGATATCCAGGCATGTCTGAGTTATGCCAGTGCCGTCCTAAAGGCAGAAAAAGTCTACCCACTCCAGGTTTAAGTCGTGCGTTTTCTAGCAAACGAGAATTTTCCCAGCGATGCGGTAGAGGCTCTACGTCAGCAAGGTTATGATGTTACCTGGATACGCACTGATTCTCCCGGTAGCAGTGACACTGTTGTTTTAGCAATGGCTCAGGCAGAGAATCGGATTCTCCTGACCTTTGATAAAGACTTCGGTGAGTTGGCGTTTCGCTCTGGATTGCCCGCTAACAGTGGTATTGTCTTGTTTCGCCTGAGGATGACTTCCGCCGCACGATTAGCTCAGGTTGTTGTGGCTGCATTAGCAACTCGTACAGACTGGGCTGGACATTTCAGTGTGGTGGAAGAAGATCGCATTCGCATGAGACCGTTGCTAGGATAATTCACAATACTACGTAGGTTTTGGATTTGTGGTGGGAAATTAAGGTGTGTAGAGACGCGATCGGTCGCGTCTCTACATAGGATAATTCAGACCTACCTGAGTTCGATCGCTCCCAAAGCGCGAAGATTTTGTCTTTGATCTTCTGTATTGCTTTCAATTGAAAACTGCTATATGAATCCTATTTGATAGGTGAAAATTCCAAGCTTTAGAAACCCGGTTTCTTGAAGAAACCGGGTTTCTTGAAGAAACCCGGTTTCTCCGCGTTCACGAATCATTTAGGATCGCTATATAATTCAGGTCTGTCTCACTTCGATCGCTCCCAAAGCGCGAAGATTTTGTCTTTGATCTTCCGTCAAACCAATAACGCCCGTAATATTCATCCCTTCATAGGGTTTAGGAATCTTCAATGATATTGGTAGTTCAAACTCACCTTTGTCCATGCTTCTGATCTGGATTATCCCATCATCGCTACCACTGGCAATGATCTGACCATCAGGGCTGAAGGCAACTGAGAGTACCTCATCAGCATCTTCCTGAAAGGACTTAATGGGCTGATTGTCACGAACATTCCATAAATATATAGTTCCGTCGTGACCGCCACTGACTAACATCTGTCCATCAGGACTAAAAACAACTGAATGTACCCAGTTCTGATGTCCTGTCAAAGTCTTGATGCAGTCACCAGTGCAAACATCCCATATTTTGACAGTACGATCGTTGCTACCAGTGGCAAGTAACTGTCCATCTGGACTAAAGGCTACTGACCTGACTAAATTCTTATGACCTGGCAATATTTTCGGGTCGCGATCGATGTGAATATCCCAGATCCTGACAGTACGATCGTCGCTACCACTAGCTAGTAGCTGTCCATCAGGACTGAAGACAACAGATCTTACCCAATTCGTATGACCTCGCAATATAGTAAGCGGGATACCCTGATGAATATCCCAGATTCTGACAGTGTGGTCATCACTGCCGGAAGCAAGTAGCTTTCCATCAGGACTAAAGACAACAGACCTTACCCAGTGATCGTGATCTGTAAGAACCTGGAGGCATTGCTTACCCCCGTTTGACTCCAGATCCCAAATTCTGATGCTTCGATCGTCACTACCACTGGCAAGCAGCCGATTATCAGGAC
The DNA here is from genome assembly GCA_964246695.1 of uncultured bacterium. Taxonomy (GTDB): domain Bacteria; phylum Cyanobacteriota; class Cyanobacteriia; order Cyanobacteriales; family Nostocaceae; genus Stigonema. The sequence continues at coordinate 6,684 of CAXTSI010000041.1, read as the reverse complement.
TGAAAGCCACTGACCAAATGCGACTGGTATGTCCTCGTAGGGTAGTTGCGATCTTATGAGTATGAATATCCCAGATCCTGACAACCTTGTCCTCACTGCCGGAAGCAAGATATTGACCATCAGGACTGAAAGTAACCGACAAAATCCAATTAGAGTATCCCCCCACAGTCCTCAGGCATTGACCAGTTTGAGTATCCCAGGTTCTCACAGTTTGGTCGTCACTACCACTAGCAATCCGCCGTCCATCAAGGCTGAAAGCCACTGACCAAACTCGATTATCATGCCCGTAAAAGTTGTGGCACTTACCATCCGAGACATCCCAGATTCTCAAAGTGTTGTCATCGCCGCCACTGACAATTCGTTGCCCATCAGGGCTGAAAGCCACTGACCTAACCCAGTTCTCATGTCCTATCAGGGTCTTGAGGCACTCACCTGTGTAAGCATCCCAGATTTTCACAGTGTTGTCATCACCACCGCTGACGATTCGCCGTCCATCAGGGCTGAAAGCCACTGATCTAACCCAGTTCTCATGTCCTTTCAGGGTCTTGAGGCACTCACCTGTGTAAGCATCCCAAATTTTCACAGTGTTGTC
>CAXTSI010000041.1:0-5992 GCA_964246695.1 uncultured bacterium | reverse complement strand
TCAGGGTCTTGAGGCACTCACCTGTGTAAGCATCCCAAATTTTCACAGTGTTGTCATCAGCACCACTGGCTAATATTCCCCCTACCGTTGGGGGGATCGGACTAAAAGCAACTGACCAAACCTTACAAACATGTCCCTTCAGGGTCTTTAAGTACTCACCAGTATCGACATTCCATATCCTCACGGTTCCATCTTCACTACCACTAGCAAGTAGTTTGCCATCACCGCTAAAGGTAACTGAACGTACACAACTAGTATGCCCCTCTAGTGTGCTGAAGAGCCTACAAGTTTTAATATCCCATATCCTTACGGTTTGGTCGTCACTTCCACTGGCAAACCTTTGACCATCGGGACTGAAGGCGATCGAGCGAACCCAGTGAGTATGCCCTTTACATATAGAACGTCCTTGTCCCTCTTTTCCCTGAAATAGGCAAATTTCGCCATTAGAAGAACCGATCGCCAAAGACTCTCCGCTAAAGGCAACTGACAAAATACTGCCGAAGGGTTCTTTAAAAAGAGAATCATCCAGATGCGCACCGATCAGGTTTGTATTTTGCAGGTTGGCATAAGTCAAGTCAGCACCTTTAATCACAGTATGGCTCAAATCCTGACCTGCCAAAGCTTCTGAATTAAGTTTCAAAAGAATTGTCACAGCATACCCAGCAAGACAACCGACTTCCTTTTCCGTTTTGCCTCGTGTAGCTTTGATTATCTTCAGTAGGCGATCGGCAGCGGTTTTTGAACGGTCAAGCATATGCTCGAGTAGTTCAAACATTGCCTTCGAGAGTTCTCTTTGTCTATTCGTGAGATCTCCTAGTCTGAAAGCATCAAATAGACGCATCAGTGGTTCGGTAGAAAATTCGAGAAGCGGCGAAATTGGTATGACTCTACCTTGTTCATCTACTTGACGTTGAAAATAGGAAGACCAAGTGTACGGTTTAGGTGAGGCGAGGTTGTCTACATGCAACGGCGATCTTGCCAGATCGACAAAGTCTGAAGCTAATACTCCCAATTGTGCAGCAAATTTATAAGCGATAAAGAATTCCAAGAAGGAGCGATGAGCTAACTCGTAGTCACCATCTGCATTTCGAGTCAACATAGACTGACCCATCATGTCGTAGCTCCAGTGGTCTACGTCTTCTGGCTCCTGTACAATGGAACCAAACAATGAGCGAATTCGGTCAGGGAAGTTTCGATAGTTCAGTTGCATTTGATCGGTCACAAACATCTCCCAAGACAGCTCGCATAGGAAGTAAAGCTTGTCAGCACGAGAAGTAAAAGTCCGCTCTGCTTTGATATCCCGATCCATCTTGTGTCTAACAGCCAACAGATAGATGTGAGACAAGTCTACTGACTGACCTGCCTCAATTTTAGGCAGTGCCTCCAAAATCAAGTCAATCATCACAGGTCGTCTAGCTAAATCCAGGAATTTATGATTGCTTGTGACCTGTTCCACAATAGCGTCTGTTTCTGCGGTCGTCTTATCTGAGAGACGGGACCGGAGCACATCACAGATTTGGTCATAGCTGAGTCTCTGCAGTTCCAGCACCTCAAATTGGGGACCCATCAGCTTCTTAGCATCGCGGGGGTGTTCTACATCAATGGAATCTAATAAAGCTGCATTCAGCAAGGCGCGACCTTTGTCAACCTTGGGAAGATGCTCACTACGGCAAGTGAGAATGACCTTGGCTCCTGCTTCTACAACCTTAGCTAGTTCCCAGAAGTTATCAATCACCTTTTGGCGATCTACCTTACCTGCCATCTCATCAAAACCATCGAAAATGAGCAGGAGTTTGCCCATTCTATTAAGTTGTTTGAAGACTAAATTAGTCAGGGGAATATTGTGTATGGAGAAGAAGAACCATGCCAGAACATTCTCTACATCGAGTGCTTTGGCATAATCCCGCAGTCGGATGAGTAGGGGCAATCGAGGTCTGGGAGTGCCTTGCTTTTGGGCTGACTGATAACGTTTCAGAGCAGTCCAAGCATAGTGAAATGCAAACCAGGTTTTGCCGGTACCAAACTCTCCTAAAACGGAGATGTGTTTTTTGTCTGGGTCATCTAGCCAACGATCGATATAGCCATCAATCCAGTGATCTGCCGATTCGTAACGACTGACTATTGGTTCTCCTGTAACTGGGTTAATCCCTTCTTGTTTGCTACAGGCTAAAGGAATGTAGGTTTTGTCATTAATGCCCCGGTTGTTGAGTTGTTCTTCCAACCATTTGAAATACTGCTTAAAGTTAACTCCTTCATCTATAAGTTCATCGAAGGTATAACAAAATAGTGCCAGTTCTCGATGTTTTCTGTACTCTGCGATCGCCAAACTTGCAGCACGACTAAATTTAATTTCTTTGTTTACTGTATACTCTGCGATCGCTTCACGTGCAGCACGACTAATCCTGATGTCAGCCACCAGCCATCCCTCGTTGGGCTTGTGTTCCTTGACTGCTTGACATAAACCGTTTAAGTGATTCAGGTCCGCCTCACCTTCCACACCACGCGCCAAGATGCGATCGTATCCCCCCCGCTTAGGGATATGGATAATCAGGTCAAAACAGTCCTCTTGCCGAATCCCACCTGGGATCAACTCGTAGCCTAATGCCTCAAACCAGGCTCTCATTCTCTTCTCTAGAGAGGATTGCTCAATGTCTGCTTGAGTTGGATCAGTTCCTTGAGGAAAGTGGCTTTGCGCTTCCTGATTATTCAAGTTTAAGGATGGGGACGAGCGATCAAATGAGTCTGGTGTAGATAGTTCGGGTAAATCTGAGTCGGGCGATCGCTTAGACACACGGTTAGCTTCATCAACATCCAAACCTATATTTTGGACTCTCGTTGTCCCATTATTATTCAATAATGCTCTTTGGAGTGCGGCGCGAAAATTTCTTTTACTAACTTCCTCTCCCAAAGAGAATGAAAGCAACTTCCAGAACTTGTGGCTGACATCTCCCTTCAGGTAGTTAGGTTTATAGATCGATCCTTCTGCCATCTTCTCATAGGTCAAACCCTCCCAGGAACCGCGTAGTACAGTCATTTCTGGGTCAGTCAGCTTCCTGCCTTTAGCTTTATAAACTGCTGACTCTACAATCTCGAGAACGTCTGGAAAATTCATGAGATAGGAACGGTTAGGATTTACCACCATGATAAAACATGATTTCGCTTTTAGCCAACAATTGAGTAATTTTACTTATATTTATCAATTTTTCATCAACATATCTTCATCAGTTCTTTACAGGGTGTCAATGGTCTATGTTGCTATGATCCGACTGATGCTGCGGTAGCTGCTACTGAGACAGCTATATTACTATTTCTACACAGCTTCTAAATACTAAAGATAAGACTCTAACACCTGGAAATTCATGATTCATAAGGATATACGTTTCTATAGCAAGCATTTTATATCAGTTCCCCGTTTTGATGGAATGCTAGAGGACTTGTCAGCAAACCAGCATCCAACGCTGTTGCATGGTTGGGGATACACTGGGGAACCCCTGAGTGTACGGAAAGAAGGAACTCATTTCGGGTTTGTAGTGGATGGTCTAACTCATGTGACTACCTCTCACGCAGGCGAGGACCAAGTCTTCACCCTTGCCAAAGGCATGTACTTCTGTGTACCAGGTTCTGTATCTGTTCGTGGTGGATGTGGAATTGCGATCTCAAGTCTTAGCTACCGTGGGATGTTCATGATTGGGGGACCGATTGAGGAAAAGGGTAGGTTGCTTTACATGGATGGTTGCTCTGATGCCCTCTTAGTGCCACCAACAATTAAAGGCGATCCGTGTCTCAACCATTTACACTTCCCACCTGGTATTAGCCAGACACGGCACACCCATCCCTCCATTAGGATGGGGGTGGTTACAAGCGGCAAGGGACGTTGCATAGTCCCAGAAAATGAAGATGGAAGTGGGTCAGATATCGAAATCCCCTTGACCCCTGGTCAAATCTTTGTGATCCCAGCAGGTGCTCAGCATAGCTTTTTTACTGACGACAGCACACTAGATATTATTGCCTACCATCCAGATAGCGATACAGGCCCAACCCATGATGACCATCCCATGATCAACCGAACCTTTGTGAATGGCATATCGGCTAGGAACATTCAGGAAATACGAACGAAAAGTATTGCCGAGAACATCCTGATGGTAGGGGAAGAAAGGACTCCTTTGGGGTTAGTTGTTAACAGTTCAACACATGTAGACACAACCCAAGCTGCGGGCGCTGAGTCTACACAACCTGAGTCGGTGCTTGGTCCTGATGATCGTCGCAAACGAATTCTACGTACAACCGATAGCCCCCACAAAGCGATCTGCCAGATACTGGCCAAGTTCCCAAACGGGATGACTTCTCGTAGCACAGGATGCTTCATCACTCAAAAAAATGTACTCACCGCAGGACACAGCCTTTACATCCCTTCTTGTGGCGGTTGTGCGACAGAAATTGAAGTGATCCCTGGTAGGGATGGAGAAAGTCGTCCTTTCGACTCTCAAGTCACTACTTTATGCGATATTGCCCCAAGCTGGATAAATAATAGTGACTCCAACTGCGACTACGCGGTGATTCATCTCCCGGACAACTCGCTTGGCAAACAGGTTGGTTGGTTAGAATTGGCTGACTTGCCGGATAGTTCCCTGCTGGGTCGGAGGGTGAATATTTCTGGCTACCCTGCCGATAAGCTAATTGGGACACAATGGGATCACGGTGGCACTATTACAAGTGTCGAAAAGCAGAGAATTTACTATGATATCGATACTTCCGGAGGGCAAAGCGGTAGCCCTGTCTACTACTGTCTTGATGGTCAGTACTATGTTGTAGGAATCCATGCCTACGGTGACCGCCTCAACAGTGCCACCCGGATTAGACCGGAAGTGATCGACAATATACGTTTGTGGAATAATTTCCCTGGTTGTACTGTTAGCTGACTTGATTAGTGCTGCGCTATCTTTCTCATTGGCAAACCCCTGTCCAAACTTCTTGCACCACTGTCACATTCGTCTTATGGATGCCGAAGATGCCCTAGTAGTCGATGTCTTCACCATATTTTAGTAGCTTGCACAAAGGTGAAGTATGACCAAACACAGTAGCTGTTGATTTCTGTGCAGAAGTCCTGACGGCAGTACATGTTAGAGGTGGGGGTGTTTATGGGAAAAGTATGCTAATACTACAACCCTTTGTCACCCCTAACTTAACCTGACAATACCATTTCAATCACTTGCGCGGTCATAGCTAACCGATTGCCAACAGAAGGCTGACCTTGGATCTTAACTTTTAGACCAGAATTCAATTGGTTGGTGTTAACTGTTTGTCCGCACTGAGTCACTTTTGTATTTGGGAGAAGTCCAACAGAATAATGACCATTTTTGGTTTCCACCATTAATTGTAGAGGCCAACTTTCCATCACCTGGATAATCTTGCCTTCAATTTCGTTGGTTACCCTCCCACTTGGTTCCTGGATAGAATGATTTCCTGAGGAGACAGATTGATTTGGATCGTGATTTGTCATATTTTGTCAGGCTTTTATAACGGTTTTCATATATATGAAGTACACTCATGGGCTCGCAGGCGGCTGTATGTAGCGGGCGCAGAAAATAACCGCTATATCGGTATTTATTATCTCATATCTTGCACATGGAAAGAGCGAATGTCAATTCCATGACTAAGTGCAAGCGGACGTATTCGTTTAAGTTCAAGTAAAAAAAACACAGAAGTAATTGTGGAAGTATTGTTTTAAATGTTACACACTCATTCGGGTATTAGTGGTTTTTCCTGTTAAGTACTTATGCAAAAATATTTATGTCCGAAGCGAACTCCGTGAAGCAATCGCAAACCCCTGCGGTTGCATCCCTTGCGCTGCGCTCCATTCGCTTCGGACATTGTATATTTAATTTTGCATAACTACTTAGATGCAAGATATGAGCCTCCAACTAGCGGCTTGTCGTCAGACATCGCTAGCAACAAATGAAAACCGTAGGGGCGGGGTACCCCCGCCCAACCC
>CAXTSI010000040.1:7284-29954 GCA_964246695.1 uncultured bacterium | reverse complement strand
GGGGAGTGGGGGAGGAAGGAATGAATTGTGTTTCTTCCATATGTCACGCTTCGGCGTAGTCCGCGGTTGCGCGAGGCTCATATCTTGCACCACTAAGAATGTTGCGAAAATCAAAGCCGAAAAAGCTTATGCCGATCGTAGGGTGGGCACTGCCCACCTACCCCTCCCTATCGAAGGTGCGTTCCGGTCAGTATCCCGACTTAGGTCGGCGCAAATAAATCATTATTGGTTCGTAGTTGCGCACTTGTGCGCGAGTCGCGTGCAACTACAAGCCGAACATGTCATTTTACAAAACTTTACATAGTTGGTATAGTGCCAACCTACTTACCAAGTTGTAGTTGCAGCAGCAGTAAGCGATCGCTTCGGCGATCGCTTACTGCTATTTATTTATACAGCGTTACAGAAAATACATTTTTCATGTCGCAATCAATGACAGTTTCTTAAATATAAAAAATGATGAATACCTAAAAATAGTTAATTATCTGTTCTCTTAATACCTAAAAATAGTTAATTAGCAATTAAGTTAATCAAGAATAGTATTGATATTAGGAAAGAACGAAAGAGTTAGCCCTCAAGGTCAAGTCTATTTCAATTAAATCGGGTATAAATGAACGCGAAGACGAAAACTTTTCTCAACGCATAATTTCTCAACCTATTTAATGACAACTTTCCTTCAACGACACCTTCTAAACAACAAAAATCACATTCTCAAAGGAGAAAATCATGGCAACCTACACAATCGAAGCAGATCTGGAATTTAACGAAGCAGAGGCTGAGAGCCTGGAATTCGCGACGGAAGACTTGGAAGATATTGAAAATGAGTCAATAGAGAGCACCAACTTGGAAGATGTCAATCCTGAGAGCGTAGCCGAATCACTGGAGAGTTTGATGGAGGGAGAGGAAGCATATGGCTATGGGAATGGCTATACCCGCCGCAGTCCTAGCAGAACTGCGAACAGGCAGTTGCTGAAGACCTTCACAACTATCGTCAAGAAATTGGTGAAGAAAATCATGAGGAACCCTAGAAGTCGTGCCAAACTGCAAGCCGCCATTCGCAAAGGTTCAACTGCGGTCGTCCGACTGCTTACACCCAGTGTGACCAAGGTGTTGCCTAACTATCTGCGCTGGATGGTTCCTATCTACCTCCCTTCCGTGATTCGTGTTCTATTTGGTCCGATTCGTAAACAGGCTGGGGTCAAAGCAGAGGAAGTTGAAGCAGCGTTTGAGTGGGATGGTGTTGGCAACTTCTAAGGCTCAGGACGAGGGATAAAAAAGGGTAGCCAAAACGCCTTGCCGATTAAGGCTTTAGTTAGACTTGGCACCCTTTGCACTACTCTACCTCAGCCATCCTTTTGAACAGAGGGAAGTGACTTTCCCTCAATACAGGCAGCTGGAGCTAGAAGGTTTCTAGCTTTGTTGCGCCTTTCCTAGAAACTATTACCACTGAATCTTCTGTTTAACTGTCAGTCCCAAAATTAGCCGACAAAAAACTCAACTGAAAAAAGGAGAAAATCATGGCAACATACACAATCGAAGCAGATCTGGAACAATTTACTGAGGCAGATGCTGAGAGCTTGAAATTTGCGAAGGAAGACTTGGAAGGTTTTGAAGCTGAGTCAATGGAGAGCATCAGCTTGGAAGATGTTGAGGCTGAGAGCGTAGCCGAATCGCTGGAGAGTATGATGGAGGGAGCGGAAGCAAATGGCTATGGGAATGGCTACACTCGCCGCAGTCCTAGCAGTTATGCGAACAGGCAGTTGCTGAAGACCTTCACAATTATCGTCAAGAAATTGGTGAAGAAAATCATGAGGAACACTAGAACTCGTGCCAAACTGCAAGCCGCCACTCGCAAAGGTCCAGCTGCGGTCGCCCGACTGCTTACGCCCAGCGTGGCTAAAGTATTACCTAGCTATTTCCGCTGGATGGCTTCTATCTACGTCCCTTTCGTGACTCTTGCCCTGTTCGACCCCATTCGCCAACACGTTGGAGTCAAACCAGAGGAAGTTGAAGAAGCGCCTGAGATTCTTCCATTCATATTTCCTGCTCTTGGTGCCTTATTTAGTGCCGGAACGTTCGGAATAAACCTACACAAGTACAGAAATCAGAAGAAGCAGCAGCAGGGTAAGTAAATAACCTCTACGCCAGCCCTCGCCTTGCTTGAAGCAAGTAGGTTGTTTTCCCTTAAGCAAGCGAGGGCTGACGACAGACTGCATTGCGTTTACGCTCTCTGATTCCTCTCCCGATCTAAGGAGTTGGAGGCTGAAATTTAATGTTACTTTCATCAATACAGGAGGTACAATCCTTTGGCTTTTGAAGATGATTTTTACCTAACACTAACCGATGAGCAACTCAATAGCGCTTCAAGCGAAGTCCGCGACCAGTGGGGAGCCGAGGTTGACGACAAAATTGAGAATCTCTTAGAGTATCTAATCCTGGCTGAAGATGGCGGTATTGAGTCTACTGAGCGCCAACAGGTGATTATTCATTACAAACCAACTAAGTCGTTCGACGATTTCCAGAACGAGTTCGACGACTTGGAAGACTTATATCGCAAACGCGGAGAAGAATTTGAACTCCAAGAGTTCGATGAATTTGAAAACTTGGCAAATGAATCGATCAAGTCACTTTTGGAAGAGTTGCCAAACGCCCAGACCGGGGAACATTTAAGATTGGGGAATGCTGTCGTTGCAAACCTCACCCCTGCCCAGATTAAACAAGTTGCCAGTCGCAGCGATGTAGAACACATAGAATTTGATAAGCCATTGAACTTGGAACTCGACCAGAGTGCTGTAGCCGTGGGTGTGGTCGATGCCAGAATCCAAGGACTGGTTGGTACGGGCAGAGGCGTGATCATCGCCGTCCTGGATGGAGAAGTTGATATTAACCATCCTGACCTCAAGGGTCGTGTGGTTCACAAACGGAACTACACCAACGAAGAGTGGGGCAACCCTCATCCGCATGGAACTCATGTGGCGGGCATCATTGCAGGCAACGGCTCCAAGTATAAAGGCATGGCACCGGGGGCAATAATCTGGAACTATAAGATTTTCCCCACTGAATATAAAGAATCGACAGAATCGACAGAATCGAGCGGATCGAAGGGTGCTGATGCAATTGAAGATGTCGTGAAGGATATGCAGCAAGAGAAGCGATTACGGATCGCCAACTGTAGTTGGGGAGTACCCAGCCCTACGCTCGATGGAAACAGCGTCGTTTCCGAAACCGCTGAACGAGCCACGAAACTGGGCTTGGTGTTAGTGAAAAGCGCGGGCAACGAGGGTATCAAAAGACCTGGACCCGGAAGCCTTACTCTCCCGGCAGATGCTAGAGGTGATGTGATTGTGGTCGGAGCGTCTAGCCGTGATAGTACAAGGGTCATGCCTTTTAGCAGCCGGGGTCCAACGAGCGACGATCGCCCCAAGCCGGACATCTTAGCACCGGGCGAACAGATTATGTCTGCCAAGCCGGGTGGCGGCTACGTTAGGCAGTCGGGAACTAGTATGGCATCTCCCCATATTGCCGGGATAGCTGCCTTGATTTTGGAGCGTTATCCAAAACTTCAACCCATGCAGATCAAGAGAATTCTGATGCAATCTGCTCAGAAACTGGATTCTTCTGAGTTCGATGAAAATGCCCAGGGGGTAGGATTGGTGGATGCCGTCAAAGCGTTGGAGATTGCAGGACAACCGATCGCAGAAGCAGAGAAGGTGACGCCTATACCATCGGTTAAAGAATGGACACTGCAGGAGCAGGTCAACATTGCCGTGCGAAATACGGGAAATGAAACAATGCAAGCCGTGAAAGCGAGCTTAGTTGGACCTCACGGTATTAAAGTGACAAGTGCCGAACAAGACTATGGCATGTTGCGAGTCGGTGCACAGACAACCCGCGATTTTGGAATTGAAGTGCCTTCAAAGTTCAAGTCGCCTCAATTCAAGCTCACTTTAAACCTCAGTTTCACGACGCCAACTGGCTTGAAGAAGACTCGCTGCTACAAGCTAACGCATAAAGTTCGCAGTCTTCGGCGCTAGAACTTTGTGTCAGCAGAACGAAAACTTAGCAAGGAGGTTCAAATTCAAAATGAACATTCATTTTACAACTATTGCACGGGGTACTGATAGTGGTTATCAAAGCGCCAGTCAAATGGTGATTGACAACTCAGAACAATGGATCGATCTTTGGCAACTGCACACCTATAATACCGAACCACCGCCACCCGTTCCTCAAGTGGATTTTACCCGTTACAGCGTAGTTGCCGTCTTTGCTGGAGAGAAGCCGACTAGCGGTTACTCGGTTGAGATTCTGAGTGTCGAAACCAGTGGCTCCCAAACTAAGGAGCAACTCGCGATTACCGTTCAGTATCGCCAGCCTGAAGCTGGAGACTTCGTGACAGAGGCGCTTACCTATCCATATCACATAATTAGGATTCCCAAAATTGATGGCAAGGTCGTCTTTAAACATATTTAACGAGAGCGCGTTGTTCACCCAAAATCACTGTCACCCGATCCCAATTCAACACACATCAACAACAGGAGCAAAAATCATGAAAGCACAAATAGTCGAACAAATTGAGTTTTTTTCAGAAGCAGAACTCGAGAGCCTAGAGTTCGTGCCAGAGGAATTAGAAGACATTGAAGCAGAGCGAGTTCCCGACTTAGAAAGTATATCTTTTGAGGATATTGCTGAAGATTTGGAAGCGACCCTTGAGGCCAGACCAAACTCTACTGTTATTAATGCACTACTCCTAAATCCTGCTTACCAAGAATTGCAAACCAAGATAATAAACCTGACCACGCGAATCAATCTTATGAGCCGTCGTAACCCTGAGAGACTCAAACTTATAGCTCAAAGGGTAATCCTGATTCTACGACTAAAAATCATGGAGAAAAGAGCATGATGAAATGCACCGCTGTCTACGCCGATGATGGCAGCATATGGAGATACCCCGAAAACTGATTTAGAAACAACACAGATGGAAACGGCAGGGTGAATCAATTTGTTTGACCCTGTTCATCACAAATATGTTGCCATCATTCCATCAAGCTTGCAAGCAATCTCAACTTTCTAGTGCTGAATTTGTGACTTTAGTGCGATCGCCCGATCTTGTAGGTTGAGGCACGAAACCCAACAAACCATCGTCTTGGCGGAGGATTGTAGAAAAATAAAATTGTAACTTAATGTTGGGTTTTGCGATCGCTCCACCCAACCCACATAAAATAGCGCTCGCTAATCTTGTAGCGACAGCCTTAAAAGTCAAGCGAAAGCGAGTGTAGGAAGGATGATGAGCGTGCGATGTCTGCTCTTCCAAGTGCGATCGCGCTTTCTTGTAGAGACAGTCTTAAAACTCCCGGTTCGCCCAATTTTTTGGCAGTTAGGAAAAACGGTTGTGTTGAGAGAAACCGGGTTTGTGAACGAAAAAGTAAGGGTTTCAGCTTTACTGATTCGCAACAAACCCGGTTTCTGGCAGTCCTCTGTCTTCTGCCACGGCAGTTGCTTCAACCAAAACAAGGCTGTGCAGTGAGTATTTGCATATCATGTAAAATAACTTTATTGACTAGTAGGGAAAAAAACCATGATGTTGAATTTTACCTTATTGGACAGTATCCCTGTACTACCAAAGCGTGAGAATAATCTTAATAAATTTTCTACCTATATTGTGATAAGTCACCAAAATAATCGATTAGCGTTGCAATGGAAACATCAACCTTCTCTGCAACGTAATCTGAAGTTATATGAAGAAAAGCATTACTGTTTTTCTAATTTATTTTGCCAGCAGGATAAAGAGATAGGCGTAGCACATTTTTGGCGGGAAGTAGCACTTAATGAATCACAATTAATAGCAGATTGGGAGCCTAGTCATAAAACACAACTTGCCTATGAACATTTAGCAAGTTACTTTGAGGAAAGATGCTATTGGACTGCAAAGGATTTATGTAAAGATCGTAACGCTAATTCTTGGGAAGAATATCTATGTATTGCTAGATTGCTGGTTTACAATCCACTGAAATTAAGCGAAATTTTAGTTAAATATAATCCCCAGAACGCAAATCTAGATACATATATAACTAACACATTAACAAACCATATTAAATCTTCAGCAGAAGTTAGTAGATTTTCGCGGTGGAGATTGCTATACACAAAGAGTGATAAAGAACTCATAGAAGCACTAAAAGTAGTCGGAATCGTCGCACCAGAAATTTGCCAAATTATTTTTGCCAGAAAATTATTTAAGCAAGTTTATTTAATTAACAAGGTTAAAAATCCAGCCAGAAGTAAAGGTAAAAAATGGATAGATCCCGATCAAAAGTATTTTGAAGAATCTGCGGTATTTTATAACGCAAAAAAGGTATTACCAAGCGCCCCCCATGAAGTATCTGCTTCTACCAAGGTGACTGCGAAACAAATTCAAGATTGGATGGAGATTTGCATTAAAGCTTTAGAAAATTATCCGAGGTCAATTCTCCCAAAATTTTCACTTGATGCCTTGCAATCGGATGGTATGATAGCTAAATCAGAATTAGAAGTTTTAGAAATCGAATGGTCAGGGATATCAAGCACTGAGGAGACAACAGAACAAGGATTTTTGGTAGATAAAGCTAATTCGGTTTTATCTAAGCAACTACAAGCCATGAAGCCAGATGAGCAGAAAATTTTACTTCTCTATTATGGCGAGGGACTCAATCAAAAACAGCTAGCAGATAGATTAGGAATTAATCAAAGTACAATTTCTCGTTATCTAACTAAATTCACCATCAAATTATTGTCAACTTTAGCAGAAATTTCTCAACCCCAAGAATGGGTTATACAATATGTAGAACGATGGTTAAAAAGAGAGTATCATGCACCAATACACTCAGATTTGATTCAAGCGACTTTGGTGTCAGCAATCAAAAAATTAGCAAACGAAGAACGGGATATTTTGCAACTTTATTATGGGCAGCGAATGGATGAAAACAAAATTGCCGATTACTTAAGTATTAATATGGATGAAATAACTATGAGACTTACCAAAGCAAGAAATCTGTTACAAGATAACTTGATGCACGAGATAAATATTTGGATTAAAGAATATTTAGAAAAGTGGTTAAGTAATTACTATAAATCTCTAGTTAATTTAGTTTTAAAAACTGAAGCTATCAATAAAGAAATAAACTTAGAAGAAAAGATTTCCCTAGTCGAAATATATCTTCAAAATTAATTGCAGTAAGTTTATTTGTGAGGGGGAATATAATGTTAAGTTTATCAGATTTCGTAAATATTGACAATAAGCATATTTGGTTACAGATAGAGACAGCCGAACAAGAAAAAGCATGGCAGCTTTCCCAACATCACTCAAATACGATCGCCCGTTACAATGCTTATCTCAATCGCGTCTGCTTGAGTCCCTTACTCACTTGGTTTGGTGAGTCTCTGCAAGAATCCACGTTCTTTCCAGAGGTATTTCCTAGTGAAGAAAGTTTACCTAGTATCTTGGAAATAGTAAATGGCACAGCAATTAAGGTGGGTGAAACCAAGATAGTGTTAATCCCGACTGAAACAATAGATATAGAAGAATTGTGCGTACCGCAAGAATGGGTAGATATTAACAGTTGGGCGGCTGACTACTATATATCAGTGCAGGTAAATTTGGATGGCGATGATGATGATACTTGGATACGAGTATGCGGGTTTGCTACCCATCGTCAACTGAAGAACATCGGCAAATATAATTCAAGCGATCGCACTTATTCTTTACCGCTCGAACAGTTAACTGAAAACTTCACCTTACTTTTTGCTACACTGGGACTAAATTGGCTTGCAGAAGTTCCACCTGAAGTAACTTTGTCAGCAGCAGAAGCTCAAAACTTACTGCAGACATTGAGTGATGCTTCTGTTTATTTTCCCCGGTTGCATTTGGATATATCATTTGCTCAGTGGGCAGGATTAATTTCCAACGAACAGTGGCGAAAACAACTGTATAAACAACGTTTAGGTGAAGAAAAAAATACTGTATCTACTGCACCAGAATACTCGCCACCAAGCATAAAAGCAATAAATAACGTTTCTGTAGACTCCCCACTCATTCATGTGAACCTCAGTCAATGGTTTCAGAGTCTGTTTGCAGCAGGTTGGCAACCTATTGACGAAGTTTTAAATTCACAGTTAGGAGATTTAGCTTTTGAGTTCAGAAGTTCTTCCCCAACTAGGAAAACAAGTGTAAATGGAGTCAAGTTAATTGACTTGGGGATACAATTAGGAGGACAATCTTTAGCTCTGATGCTTGCTGTCTCCCAGGAAGAAGAAAAAATTGCTATTATCGTACAAGTTCATCCCACTGGTAATGAGAAATATGTGCCACCAAATCTCAAACTTATGCTCTTACAATCGGGAAATATTCTACAACAAATTCAATCGAGAAGTCGAGATTGCTATATTCAGCTTAAACGTTTTAAAGGTTTAAGCGGAACCAGCTTTTCTATCCAACTGACTCTTGATAATTTCAGCATGACAGAAAATTTTTCGATTTAAAATTATATCAAGTTCGGGTGGTTAATTATAATAAAATTTATCAATGTAGGTTGTGGCTCTCCCGTGGAGAAGCCCAACATGAACTCTAAACTGGTGTTGGGTTTCGTTCCTCAAACGCTCCTACGCCGTGAAAGCAGCGAAACCCTCCCGGAGCTTACGCGCCCCAACCTACAGATATTATAAGTGTTTAAGCAAACCTGATATTAGCTAATTGGTATTTTCAAGTTATGAGGCAATACTGCTCGGAAAGAGCGAAAATAAGAAACCCGGTTTCTTAAAGAAACCGGGTTTCTGGCAGATCGACTATCGTTAACCGACAAGTATTGAGTCATGAGGTAACAAATCAACACTTATAATATGCATTAAAACAGTGGTCTGTATTCTGCCTGTGACCAAAATAATTAAAAATTAAAAATTAAAAATTAAAAATTTAAGATGAAGAAATAAACAATTTTGAATTAATAAATTTAGGTTTCATGCACCATTATCATTTATGGAGAAGGAATTTGATTTTTTACGAGACACGTAGTGCGTTCGCGCAGCGGTGAGGAATTGGGCTTGGAAAAAGGCGTCCTTTTTTTAGGTTCCCCTAGACTGCCGCGCACAGCGAACAGCGCTGACGCTCCTTCTCCCAAGGGGAGACGCTGCGCGAACGTCGCTACCGCTGACGCCGGAGTACCGGCTAACGCAACGCTTACGCTAACGCGATTTATTTATGGGGTTCTTAATTTTTAATTTTTAATTTTTAATTTTTAATTTGAGCGAAGCGATTGACTCATAGCTACCTGATAATTAAAGATGAGTAAGTTAGTTGTTATCAACTTAGAAAAAGGTAACTTAAACGATGGCTTTTCCCCTGTGACTGCACAATTGTGGGAAAATAACAACTCTCGTCCGATAAAATTTACAGGTAGTTTACCTCCTGCACCAGAAATTGCTGAACTCTATAAACGCTTTCAATTAATATATCTGGCGCTCCATCAACGTTTACTGCGTTCTGAACTGGAAATAGAATCGACAGGTTTAACTAACGTTAGTGTAGTAGATTTTAGCGAAGTTCAAGAACAGTTAGACCTCGCAATCAATTCCTGGCTCTCCTCTGATTTATTTCGCCCAATTGACCAAAAATTACGAGAGAAATTGGCTTTAGATGAAGAATTTCAGGTGATTATTGAAGCAAGCGATCCCCGACTGCAAAAACTACCTTGGCATTTGTGGAATTTTGTTGAGCATTACCAGTTATGCGAAGTAGCTGTAAGTAGCCCAAAATATGAGCGAGTAACACCATTACCCAAACATAAAACAAATAAAGTTAGAATATTGGCAATTTTGGGTAATAGTGAAGGAATTGATATTCAGCAAGATAGAAATATTCTAGAACAATTACCCCACGCATCAACAGTATTTTTAGTAGAGCCTTCACGTCAGGAGTTAGATAATTGCCTTTGGTCCGAACAAGGCTGGGATATTCTGTTTTTTGCCGGACATAGTCACAGCCATGACGATAAAGGTCAAATACATATAAATCAAACCAGTAGTTTAACAATAAGCGAGTTAAAAAATGCGCTAAATTACGCAATTTCACGCGGGTTAAAAATAGCAATTTTAAATTCGTGTGATGGGTTGGGATTAGCGCGTCAGTTAACTGATTTGCAAATTAACCAAATTATTGTCATGCGGGAAAAAATCCCGGATTTGGTAGCACAAGAGTTTGTAAAACATTTCCTGGGAGCTTTTTCTGGCGGTCAATCTTTCTATTTAGCGGTGCGTTATGCACGCTCAAGATTGCAGGGTTTGGAAGATAAATTTCCCGGTGCTTCTTGGCTACCAGTGATTTGCCAAAACCCAGCGGAAGATACTCTCACTTGGCTTCAATTATGCGGTAAGTCTAACACAATTCCTTTACCTAAATTGACAGTACGGAATCTGCAAACCGCATTGGTAATAAGTGCGATCGTAACTGGCTTAATTACGGGAGTGCGATCGCTTGGCTTGATGCAACAATGGGAACTGTCAGTTTTCGACTCAATGATGCGGATGCGACCTGACGAAGGTGCAGATGAACGTCTTTTGGTGATTACTGTCACAGAAGCAGATATTCAGGCTCAAAAACAAAGACAAAAATCATCACTATCAGATAGTACACTACAACAATTATTGCAGAAATTGTCACCATACAAACCAAGAGCCATTGGTTTGGATATTTATCGAGATTTTCCGGTAGATTCCCAATATCCAGATTTAGCAACTCGTTTACGAACGAATAACAACTTTATTGCTATCTGTCAACCCAGCGATAGCGAACAACTTTCAGCCGGGATTGCACCACCACCGGAAATTCCACCTCCGCGCACAGGTTTTAGTGATGTTGTATCTGATCGCGATTTGGTAATCCGTCGTCATCTACTATCTATGACACCAGACCCGGAATCAAATTGCAAGTCGCGCTACTCCCTCAACTTCCAACTCGCACGACAATATCTAGCGGCATACGGCATCCAACTCCATATTACTGACGAAGGCTATTTGCAGCTTGGCGAAATTGTCTTTAAACCCATAGATGTCCCCACAGGTGGTTACCAACAATTTTATGCAGGCGGACACCAAATACTGCTCAATTATCGCTCTTCGCGGCAGGTGGCAAAACTTGTCAGTGTCGCACAAGTCCTGAATGGTCAATTCAACCCCAACTGGGTAAAAGATAAGATTGTTTTGATTGGCGTTGACTCACAAAGCGTTAAAGACTATTTTCTCACACCCTACAGTATGGCAACTACCCCCCACCAGGAAATTCCTGGGGTAGTGCTTCACGCACATATGGTTAGTCAAATTCTCAGTGCTGTTTTAGACCACCGACCGTTGCTGTGGGTTTTACCTGCATGGGGTGAAATCTTGTGGATTTGCGGTTCGTCTTTGGTAGCCGGAATATTAGCTGTATACAGTCGGTCACAATTACAACAAGCTATTTTCCTCAGTGCTGAATTACTCACCCTCTACGGTTGTTGCTTTATTCTCCTGCTGTCTGGGGGTTGGATGCCATTCCTTCCCTCTGCACTGGGATTAGTCGTCACGGGAATTAGTGTAAAAGAATACGATAAATTCTTCAGAAAATAACTGTAAATAATTGAGAGTTTAATTATGACGAGAATTAACTCAATACTGCTCGGTTAACGATAGTTGATGTTCCAGAATCCCGGTTTCTTCTGCGAAACCGGGATTCTAATTTTCGCTTATCCGAGTAGTATTGAGAATTAACTTTCTTTCACTATACCTCAATACGGTTCAGTTAAGGAATTGTGGGAGCAAAGAAACCCGGTTTCTCTTAGAAACCGGGTTTCTGAGTTGATGCTTAACTGAACTGTATTGCTTTTTAGCCACAGAGCTTCCATTTTTATTTGAACTCAAGGATTACGGGTGGTGGTATCTTTGATAATTCAGGGCTTGTTTATCTGCCAAAGTAAATTCGATTTTAATCATCTCAGCAATCAAATACTGCAAAAATAAGTAGGTTGGCGCAAATAAACCTAACTATGTTACAATACAGTTCGGTTAAGGGTAATTAGTGAAAAATTCATGGGTATAGAGACGTTGCACTGCAACGTCTCTACATGGGTTGTACATGATAAACCATCTTATCCGAACCCTATTGAACTATGTTAACTTCTGTTAAGATGCTTCAAGCCTACTAACAACTAACAACTAACAACTAACCACTAACAGCCCTAACAGAAAGTTGTGTTTATTCACGCCGACTTACTTAGATTTTGTTCAGCCATCCCAAGTAAAGCAGCATTTCAACTCAACTACAGTTTGGACGAGGATGGTTGTTCACCAAGTCTGCAAACTGCTCATACCAAGGAGGTAAATTAATGTGGGTTGAACCTGTTGCCTGTTGAGCCGACGAGTAGTACCAGAAACCGCCATTGTTATGGAAGGTTGTTCTACGGTTGAAAGCTTCTTGGGCCGATGACGCCGCCTGGGAAGCTGGATCTCCTTGAACTGCCAGCCAACGTGAAGATTTGATGCCAGGATAAGATGGAAGCGTCTGATTATATTGATTTTCCACACTAACTATATCAGCATAATCAAAAATCGAAACGGGCGGGGATGCAATACCAGGATTAAAAATCACAAGGTTTGTTGCTCCGAATTGTCGCACCTTTTGAGCGCGAGCAGCATTCCAGCTTGCTTTTGTTACGTCAGTTTCGTCAAAGAAGACGCCATCATAACCAGCCTCCATTGCTGTAGTAATTTTGGCATCAACAACATCGCTTGCTGCATTGCCGTAGTTCAAAGGAATATATTGGATAGCATTACCATTGTTATCATTGACATACTTAGGTATATCCGGACGATTTTGAAGTCCATCTCCAAAAATGACAAAATCTGGCTGTTTGCTCATAATAGTCTTGAGAGTTGAATCTTGTGACGCGGGCGTATTAATATACCCGTAGTAAAGCACAAACAACCCATTGCCATCAGGACAAGTTTCGGTAGATAAGGCATATTTAGGTTGCCACATCATGATAATGGCAATGGCAAAGGCAGTAGCAATAGCAACTAATTGAAGCAGTTTGCGTTTTTTCATCTTTTTCAGTTTGATACTTATCTGTATTACTCATTGGAATAAGTGTAATCAGAATATGCACTCCTTGATACTCTTAGCAAGAGTTCACTTTCAGGAAAATGCTTGAAACCCTCCTACAGCAAGCAATTTGTAAATTTATACCGAATTGGTGTTCTTTGCTGAAGTACGCAGCCCAATGGCGATCGCTGTGATTGACAGCTTAATGACCATTTTTTGAATTCAAAATTCAAAATTGAGCGCAAATTTTTTTGAATTGCGCTCTTAGGGGTACAGGTGACCCTGTTTTTAAACATGGAAAACATTCATAAGCAGCATGCTTGATTTAGGTTCCCCTGGCTTTAGACATGAGGTATTAATTTTTAATTTTTAATTTTTAATTTGAGCGAAGCGATTGACTTCCACCTTGCTAATCTCCTTGTTGAGAATGGTGCAAGATATCAGATCTTGCACCATTGTCTTGTTGCGAAAATCAGAGCAACAAAATGCTGATGATTACGTAGGGTGGGCACTGCCCACCAGCCCTCCCTATCGAAGGTTCAAAACCCTACTAAATTGAAATAATTGATGTCTACTATCGCTTTTACCACACAAGCAAATTTCTGTCAATGCCTAAGTTCTAATTTCATTGGAGGAGACAGGAATCAGGAATCAGGAAAACAATTTGTGTAATTAATTATGTCAGAGTAGATAACTGTAAATAATTGAGAGTTTAATTATGACTAGAATTAACTTTCTTTCATTACAAAAAGCTTTAGCATTGTGTGCAACTTTTTCACTAGTTAATATTACGCAATTATCAGCACAATCTCAGCAATCAAACACTGCAAAAATACGTTTTGTTCAGCCAGCCTTAGAAAAGCAACCAGAAAATCGGGGCGCACCGAAAGACAGAAAAGGCGCAGGAACTCGTCGTAATTGTCCAGTTGCAAACAAACCTCTTACAGCTTTGATACCTTTGGTGTCAATAACCGCAAATCAGAAGCAAGTAACAAAAGGCACAGCTACTAGACTTTATGCTTTAAGCTTAACCACAGCCCTTCATCCAACTTTTTGGTTTTACGTACCCTATGTACCCAAAAATATCAACTCAGCAAAATTTGTCTTACTGGATGAAAAAAATAACTCTGTCACCACTGAACCAATTCCTATTACTTTATCTAACACGCCGGGAGTGATTAGGGTTAATGTTCCTGCAACAGAGAAACCGCTGTCAATTGGACAATATTATCACTGGTACTTTTTAATGGATTGTAGCCCACACGGATCAGAAGATATAGCAGTTGAGGGGTTAGTGCAACGCATTGTCCCAAAACAGGAATTAACACGTCGCTTACAGACAGCAACCCCACGTCAACGAGTAGCCCTTTATGCCCAAGCAGGTATTTGGCAAGATGCTGTAACTACTTTAGGAGAACTTCGCGTCCGCCAACGTCAAGATGCAGCCCTGGCGACTGATTGGAAAGATTTGTTGGAGTCTGTGGGCTTGGAGAATATTTCAACCGAAGCGATCGCCTCTTGTTGTACTCTTTAACATTGGCATAGGGCATTGTTAGGCTGCGAAATCTTTTTCTACTTCTAATGAAGGATGCAATGTTGAGCAAAAATCTGCGGCTTTGCTTCAAAGGGCTAGGACTTACGCACACTCACAAAAAGACCGGACCCGTGCAAACGGTTGGGCGATCGCGCAGCCCAAAGCATTGTCTGTATCTGCACCTCAACATCACTGCGGCTGCGTTTGGGCTATCGACAATCCACATTCCATCGAACCAGAGAGTGCATAAGTTAAGTTCACTTGCACTTATTTAACAAAGTCATAGCTTAACTTCTCATTCTCAATTTTCATTGGTGAGGTAATTTCATGAAACTATCTAAACGTGTAGTCCTGAGTCTAATGACAATATTAATGAGCATTGGTATCTTCGCTGTCTCAGTAGATCAAGCTCGCGCAGACAGTGGCTTTAGTACTTCTTGCCAGCTTGATAAGTTTTTGCACGGTAATCAAAATCAAACATATGCAACATTAGGGCTAAGTTGCAAAAACCTTGGTAGGCAATTTATTAATTTGGGAAATTACATTGCAAATAATGATGGTACATTAGCATGGCAACGTAATGGAAATTTTCAAGAAGCTTGTGCCCATAGCTTTATTGAAAAAAATCACATCCTAAAAAGTACTTGTAAAAAGATAGACGGTTCTAGAATTGATTCGCAGTTAGATTTAGACGAAAATCTTCTGGTTGAGGGTCATGGATACGTAGTATATACAGGACCGTCTGACTCTAATGGGTCTACCAAGAGGAATGTTGTTCTAAATCGACCACAACCGCCCTGTTTACCAGAAGATGATCCATGTAATGTTAGCGGAACGAAGAGCCAAGGACCAGAGGCTAGCGGAAAAGCATTTTAACGATACTTGACAAAAAAAGAATTTTGTGATTTATTTGCACGGTAAGCGTTTGCAGCTAAATCAACTAGAGTTTACGTCTATGATTGTTAAGAAGCGACGGGATAATTGTTACGTTAAATTTACAATTTTCTTGTCTGACAATAGCCTGAAATAACGGGAATGCGTATAGATCACAAAATGTTATTCACGTCAATAGAATTTGAGATGCGCTTACCCTGGAGCACAACGCTCTCCCATAGGAACGGTACTATAGCAGTCCTAAATAAGATCCGAACACCTCTCCCTTGTCTCCCTTGTCCTCCTTGTCTCCCTTGTCCCTCTTGTTCGGATTTTAAATAGGATTGCTATACCTGCACTAGACATCTCCGAAAATTAGTATAAAACTCTTGTCCTACTTGGGCTAAAGTTTAATTTTTGGAGATTTATAATCAAAATCCTTTAGCTCCAAACTCAAGACTACAACTGTAACAGTATGTTCTACATCAACCTGCAATTGAAAATCAGTTGCAGTAAGTGCTGTAGACATCGTGCCATCTACTTCTTGTTGATCCTCATTACTCTGGTGGCTGTACTTCACAGAGGCTGCTGATTTTTAATCATAGGAAAATGCTCATATGTCTCAAAGCTGGAAAGGTTGTTCCTGGCAACTAGGGTTAGCAAGTTCTTTAGCTATTAGTGGGGCAATGATCTCTTCGGCTACAGATTGTGCTTTTGCCCAAAGTGTCATCATTCCCGATCAGACACTGGGATCTGAAAGTTCTTATGTTATGCCGAACCAATTTAAACAGCAAACGACGGAAGTGCTGAAGGGAGGTGCAATTCGGGGTAATAATCTATTTCACAGTTTTCTGGAATTTAACGTTGAGCAAGGACGTTCAGCCTACTTTTTAAGTCCCAATAGCAATATTCAGAATATTGTGGTCAGGGTAACGGGTAGTAACCTCTCTAAGATTCTGGGCACCCTTGGGACTTTCCAGATGAGTGATGGCAAAAGTACTTTTTCTAATGCCAATTTATTTTTGATTAATCCCAATGGCATCATTTTTGGACCAAAAGCCGCAGTCAGTTTAGGTGGTTCGTTTGTAGCTAGTACAGCAAGTAGCATCAAGTTCACCGATGGCACTCTATTCAGTGCATCTGCTCCCAAAACAACACCACTGCTGACGGTAAGTGTACCCCTTGGTCTGCAATTTGGTCGGACTCCAGGAGATATTATCGTGCAGGGGGGATTAGCGGTACAGCCAGGTAAAACCTTAGCATTGGTGGGCGGCAATGTAACCTTGAATGGCGGAACGCTAAAAGCAGGTTCAGATCCTGAAGATAATCTAATTGGTTTGGGTGGTCAAATTGCTTTGGGAGGAATACTTGGAGCAGGAACGATAGGATTGAACCTAGATAGCAACAGTCAGCCCTTAAGTTTTCCGGCAGGAGTGCAACCAGCAGATGTATCACTTAGTAATGGATCTCAAGTCTTTGTCAGTGGCGAGGGCGGCGGTAGTATTCAGGTGCAGGGTAGGCGTGTTACACTCACCGATGGGTCACAACTTTTTGCAATAACCTTAGGAAATCTAAACGGTAGAGGAATTTCTATCCCGGCAGAGCAACGAACCATTAAAGATGGCTCACAAGTCACATCGTCTACTTTGGGTGCGGGGTTCGGAGGAAACTTAACAGTGACTGCCTCTGACTCTGTGCAACTGAGTGGCACTGATGCAGCTGGTAATCCCAGCGGTTTATTTGCTCGTACTTCTGGTAAGGGCATGGCAGGCAATTTGACGATTAACACGGGGAAGTTAATTGTCCAGGATGGAGCAAACGTATCAGCTAGTACTGAGATGGGTAGCCAGGGTTCGGGGGGAACGTTAAACGTGACCGCCTCAGATTTTGTAAAAGTGAGCGGAAGTAGTGCAATTACTGGGCTACCAACTAGCTTGTCTACTCAGACTCTAGGTACTGGAGATGCGGGTTCCTTGACGATTGACACGAATTCGTTGATTGTTCAAGATGGAGGACAGGTAACAACTAGTACTGGTACGGGTAGCCAAGGCAATGGGGGAACTCTTACAGTACGAGCTAATGGTGGTTCGGTGGAATTAAGCGGAACAGGACTAAATAGTAAAATTACTGGCTTACTCGCTCGAACTCGCGGTAGTGGAGATGCGGGTTCCTTGGCGATTAACACAGGGCAGTTGACTGTTCGAGATGGGGCGCAAGTCACTGTAGAGAGCTTAGGAACAGGGACTGCCGGGAACCTTGAGGTGAATGCTCGCTCTATCCGTTTAGACAATAACGCCTTGCTTACCGCGAATACACAAAGTGCTAAAGTTGATCCGAATAGGGAACAGGCGACAATTAAGATTAACTCACAAGATTTGATAATAACTCGCAATAGCAACATCAGAACTAACGCCACAGGAAAAAATGTCATCGGCGGTAACATCAATATTGATACTGATGTTTTAGCTGCTGTAGAAAAGAGCATTATCAGTGCCAATTCTGTTGATGCCAGAGGAGGTCGTGTCATTATTAATACTCAAGCACTGTTTCGCTCCCCCGATAGTAGCATCACCGCTACTGGAGCAAATCCTCAGTTAAATGGTACTGTGCAAATCAACACTCCCGATGTTGATCCCAGTAGAGGATTAGTTCCCTTAAAAATAGATGTGGTGGATGTGGCACGTTTAGTGGACGATAATATCTGCGCGAGAACTGCTAAAAGTAGCTTCACTTATACCGGACGTGGTGGTTTACCTCCCTCTCCCAACAATGCACTCAATAGTGATGTGGTGTGGGAAGATTGGCAACTCACTACTGTGCCAAGGGCAACACTTGGGAAGGAACACAGGAGGGGAGATGGAGAGAATAATTCCTCACTCCCGACTCAAATTGTGGAAGCGCAAGGGTGGATAATTAATCAGAATGGGGAAGTGGTACTTACTGCTTATGCTCCCACAGCGACACCACACATAGTAGGGAGTTCATCTAATCAATGTCAGCCACCAATTGCCAAGTAATGCACGCGGGGCATAGCTTATATCTTGCACTTCACCCTGAGTACGCCTTGAACTCAAGTTCAAGGCTTATAGCCAAAGTCCGTTAAAACGGACTGAAATATATATCCAGTAAGCTTTAGCTTACTTAAGCTCTTAGCCCCAGAATTTATTTGTTGGCGGACGAAAAAGCGAGTGCAAGATCTGAGATATGGCAATTGTAATTGTTGAAGAGGGAATTTGGAATGGTTAGAAAAAAGGGTGTACACAAGTTACAAATTATCTTATTAGCTTTGCTGGGGTTGACTTTCAGCTTTGGTGTTCATCTGAACGAGGCAGCTTCCATTGTTCCAGTCCCCATCCTTACGAGTCAGCCAATTAGCAATGCTTCTACGTCCCATACCCAAGTCCCTGAAAGCATAGAACAACTGATGCAAAAGGGCAAGACTTTATACCAATCAGGACAATTTGCCTCTGCGGGGCAAAGTTTTCAAGAGGCTGCACGAGTTTATCAGTCCCAAAATGACGCGCTTAACCAAGCTTTAGCGTTAAATTATCTTTCTTTGACTGAGCAAAAACTCGGACATTGGAATCAAGCAAGTGTTGCAATTACAACTAGTCTCATTTTATTAAATCAATCCTCCTTAAGTACTAATAACGCAAAACACATTCTTGCCCTAGTTCTCAACACTCAAGGCAATTTACAATTAGCACAGGGGCAAGCTGAAAATGCTTTGCAATCATGGCAAAAGGCTGCTAAAATCTATGCCGAAATTGGTAATACTGCTGCTAATATTGGTATTTTAATTAACCAGGCTACAGCCTTACAATCTTTGGGGTTTTACCGTCGCACCATAAAATTATTTGAGCAGGTAGAAAAAAATCTCCAATCCATGCCGAACTCGCCTTTAAAAGCCGCAGGATTACGAAGTTTGGGCAATACACTGCTAGCTAGTGGAGATGTAGAAAAGTCTCAGAAAATGCTCGAGCAAAGTTTGACAGTAGCACAACAGTTGCGATCGCCACCTGAAGAAAGTGCAACTTTACTCAGTTTAGGCAATGCCGCATTCGCCAGGGGCAAGAGAAATCTTATCAAACAAAGTACTTCCGAGGATAATTTTCTCCCGTCGCGGTGTGGACAAACAGCGATGTCTCACGACAAGCTGCTTCGCATCTACGCCCAAACAGATGATACCAAATTTTACTTTAAAAAATCATCCGAATACTATCATGAAATCGCTAATAAGTCAACTTCCCCCATCACTGCTGTACAAGCACAACTCAATCGCTTGAGCTTATTACAGTTTCTTGGGCAACAACCGACGAGCGAAGATGTGGGTTCAATTCAATCTGCACTCTCCAATTTAACCCCCAGTCGAGCCACAATATACGCTACTGTAAACTTTGCCCAGAGTTTGGTTTGTCTGGAAAAGGGGGACAAGGAGACAAAAGAAGATATTGTTCAGCTATTAAACACGGCTGTGCAACAAGCATTAGACCTCAAAGACCAACGAGCCGAGTCTTATAGTCTGGGTTATCTGGCTCAATTTTACGAGATGAGAAAACAATTGTCAAAAGCAAAGCAATATACCGAGTCAGCTTTAAACCTTGCTCAGATAATAAATGCACCGGATATTACCTTTCAGTGGCAATGGCAACTCGGACGCCTGCTTTTAGTACAGGGAGATTCAGAAAGAGCAGTAAAAGCTTACACCGCAGCAGTGGAAACTCTTCATACTTTACGCACTGATTTAGTAGCTCTCAATGCCGACATTCAATTTGACTTTCGAGATGAAGTAGAACCAGTATATCGCCAATTGGTAGGATTACTTTTACAATCGAACCAAACGAACACGAACAAAGCAGTAACGAAACAAGTCAGCCAGAAAAACTTAAAGCAAGCTCGCGATGTAATTGAAGCTTTACAATTAGCTGAATTAGACAACTTTTTCCAAGATGCTTGTATTACCGTCCAGCCAACACAGATTGACCAAGTGGTGGACAATGCTAATCCAGCGACAGCAGTTTTTTACTCAATTATTTTAACAGACCGCATCGAAATAATTGTCAAATTACCGCATTCTCAAGAATTACTACACTACACAACTTACAAACCCAAAGTAGAAGTAGAAAGCACCATTAAAGCACTGCGACAAAAACTAGAACAACGCTATACATTCCGCGATCGCGAAGCACTTTCCTTAGAAGTATATAACTGGATTATCAAACCTGCCATTGCCGATTTAGAGCAAAGCAAAGTCAAAAATCTAGTTTTTGTGATGGATGGTTCCTTGCGGAATATCCCAATGGCAGCGCTTTACGACGGCAAACAGTATTTGATAGAAAAATACAGCGTCGCCCTCTCGCCTGGTTTACAACTGCTAGCACCTAAACAAAAACGGGGACGATTTGAAGCATTAGCCGCCGGATTAACAGAATCTCGCTTCGGCTTTAGTCCCCTACCAAATGTCGCCACCGAATTGCAGCAAATAAAGTCTATTCTTCCTTCTAAAGAACTCATCAACCAAGGTTTTACTGACACAAACATCATCAAGCAAGTAAGTTCAGATTCTTTGACTGTGGTTCACCTAGCAACTCACGGCAAATTCAGTTCTCAACTCGAAGATACATATATTCTTACTTGGAATGGCAAGATTAAAATTAAACAGTTGCGTGAAATACTGCAAACTAGACAACAAGTGGTAGGGCGTTCCTCAAGCGTACCGACTCCAATTGAATTACTTGTCCTCAGTGCTTGTGAAACCGCGAGTGGAGATAAGCGTGCGGCTTTGGGACTCGCAGGTGTCGCTGTGCGTTCCGGCGCACGCAGTACCCTGGCTTCACTGTGGCAAGTAGACGATGAATCTACCTCCGTTCTGATGAGTGAATTCTATCGACAGTTAACACACGATCCCAATTTAACTAAAGCAGAAGCCCTACGTCGTGCTCAAGAGTTTGTTTTGAAGGACAAAGAACATCCATTTTATTGGGCACCCTATGTTTTAGTGGGGAATTGGCTTTAGGGGATTGTCGATTTTAGATTGAGGGAACGCAGATTTATTTCTTTGTTCACTGTCCGATAGAAGAGCAATCACCCGCCACAGCCCGTTACTTCCAAAACTTATTGGAACAGAATGGTGTAGCAGTTCCACCTCTACCTTGGAATAACCTTGACCATCCCCCCAATCAGTTAAGTTTATGGTGAGGGTGCTGTTGCGAGTGCAAATTTTACTAACTACTTCATTTTTTGCTCTCCCAAGCACCACCCGAAGATGGTGTATCATACTGTCATGAGCGCACCTTACGTATTTAAAATTCACTTAATAAATCAGAGCTAAGTGTATTTAAATAAACCTTAATTAATCCAGTAATGTCAGAGTTTTTAACTAGAAAACAACATTATTAAAATAACCGTGACAATAGAAAAAGTTTTGCTATAGTTAAGCAGGTATGGTAATTTGGAAAATAGGAGCTGACAGCGACTAAGAAGAAAGTTTACTTAAGTTATTGAACTTGTAAATTATCTTGTTTTTGACACGAAAATATTTTTGTTGTAAACAGTTAAATTAAAGGAGGTTAAGATGAGTCGTCAGCTTTATGAACGCTCTGTTTCATATAAAGGATATCTCATTATTCCCTTTCTTTTTGGGAAAATTGATAGTTATAACATTTATTCGTATAAATTATTATCAGAAATTGGATGTGAAAGCCGCTTTCACAAAGCAGAAAATCCGGCAGGAATTTATGATATTAGCATCGATAATATCATAGTTATTGCCAAAGAACATATTGATGAATATTTAGAGTTTGTTAGTCATCAGGATAATTTTAAATTTCGTTACATTTACCGTAACAATTTAATCATTGTCTTTCAAGAGACTGGTAAATATTTTTACGATCACTACCCACCTGACTCACTAAATAATATTGCTGCACCAAAATTATTTAAATCAGAATATGAATGTTTGTGTTGGATAAAGAAAGGACTAGATGGGTTGCGTCCTAAAAAAAGATAGTGGCAACGCATGTGGCAACGGATGTGGCAACGGATGACCTAACGGATGTAACGGATAATTTAACTGTGGGTTTTATAGATCAATCATCCGCTACATCCGCTACAAAATCCGTTGCCGCATCCGCTACATCCGCTACAAAATCCGTTGCCGCATCCGCTACA
>CAXTSI010000040.1:0-7184 GCA_964246695.1 uncultured bacterium | reverse complement strand
ATCCGTTGCCGCATCCGCTACATCCGCTACAAAATCCGTTGCCGCATCCGCTACATCCGTTACCAAATCCGTTGCCAATCATGGTAACCAAAAATCAGGCAAGATAGATTTCCCAACTTGACGCACAGTTTTGTTAATCGCCCTTGCAAATTGAATATGTATTTCATCTGCTTCAACGGGTAAAATCTTTGCTAGTGTACCTTCTCCTAAATAGGAAATTGCAAAATTTGCCGCCTCCAAACCAGTAACGTATGCCTTTTCCTGCGACCATGAACCTTGGCGATTCACAATCCAATCACCACTCATGAACACATTCTCAAAACTGGTTTTTACTGGCAACATGTAGCGATAGCTACCAGGAGCAAAGTGAGACACCGCTTGAGGTAAACGAATCACGCTACTATCAATGACTTTCGCCTCCCGGAACCTCGGCACACAAATTGCTAAATCACGTTGGACGAGAGGCACAATTTCCTCATCTTCTAAGGGAAGAAACTGATTGGCGTGATAAAAATCAGCTTCAATAACTGTCCCTGGTTCATTTTGATATTCATCATGCAGTGCATTTAAATCAAAAAATGTCCATCCTGTGGTTGCATCAAACCCAAAGCAAGCATTAGAAGGACGGGGAATATTAATTTTGCGGTCAAACCACAACCGAGTTGCCAAAACGTCAATTGCTCCCAAGTTACTCACATTGCGGAATTCCTCACGGCTTTGCAAGCTGGGGCTGTTTGATAAAATCTTTTTCATAGCTGTGATCCCAACAGCAAAGATCACGGCATCGGCATCAAACACTTCATCACCGCAGACAACTCCTGTTGCCCGATTATGGCTATCAACAATTAAGTCAGTTACTCTGCGGTTTGCTAGCACTCTTGCCCCAGCTTTTTCAATGCGTTCCAACCAAGGGCGAAAGATTTTTTCTCCCACTGTTCCCCGACACCAAACCACATCAAAGTCAGGTTGATGCGCCAGAATAAAAAAATAAAGCATCCCTAAAGTCGCTGCTGCCGAACACTGTTCTCCAGAGGCAAACAAGCCTACCAGTAACATTGGTTCAAAAGATTCACGATAAAGTCTTGCAGAAACACCAAAATCTTTGAACAATTCTCGGGCAGTTACAAAGTCATAACGTCGCCAAGCTTCATCGGAATTATCAAAATCAATCATGGCGTAAAGTAAAGGCAAGGCGCTAAGACGGTCAATTAATGGCAGACGCTTAAACTGTGTGTAGAGAAAAGTTCCCAGAGGCGCCGGCAGTCTTGGCAAGTCTTGAAAAATTGGTGATTCAACTTCCAACCCTAGGGTCGAATATTGAGATGAACGAGTCCAAGTGGTAAAAGGACTAATTCCTAATTCGTCGATCAGGGAAAAGATATTTCTGTAAGGATACCAGAAGCCATGAATGCCTGCTTCTACGGAACGTCCGGCGGCTGTTTTCCAACCTGCTACTAGTCCACCAGGGTAGGAACCTGCTTCTAGAAGTGTCACATCGTAACCTTGTTTTGCCAAATGGTAAGATGCCCCTAAACCAGCCCAACCTGCACCAACGACTACCACCCGTTTACCTTGTGACATATTATCCTCTGGTTTCTTCTACTATTATAAGATTTACAGCACTTTTCAATTGAATCGGCGCCAGATTGTAAGGGCGCGGAAACCGCGCCCCTACGGTTATATTGTGGTCTACGCAAATGAAATCCGCCCTTTTGCTTTCTGTTACCCGGTTTCTACCAAAAATCGTCTGTTTAGCAACCAAATAATTTTAATGTATAAAACTATACAGATTTTCCTTTTCTAAGGACTACCGAATCAAGAGTACTTGCGGTTAATATTGAGTTCAGAGTATAACAAAAAACATATTTGTCGCTCCATGAGGAATAATCTAATGAGTCAATTAGCCAATATCAAAATCAGCTTGAATGACTTTCAACTTCGGGATGGCATTTATTTCCCAAAAGACTACGAACAGTTGAACAGTACTGAGCAAAAACAAAGATGGGACAAAATCGGTAAGACATACTATGGTTCCCAAAAGATTGAGCAAGCTGCAGAAACAGCGCCCATCAAACAAGATTACACTCTTTTAACTGGCAAGCCCGGAGGTACTTGGAATAAACTGACAGTAAACAAATCTGTTGATTCTATTCTTGAGATTGGCTGTGGTTACGGGAGAATTCCTTTGTATCTTTCAAAAGGCAAAAATTTGACATGTCAGAAATATTACGGAGTTGACATTTCTGAATCGTTGCTGCGACGGTTACTGAAGTGTAAGCAAGAATATGATTTTTTCCCAGGAGCAGAGTTTTACATTATTTGCGATTCGGCTGAAATATTGCCTTTAGAAGATAATTCTATAGACTTGGTAATTTCTAATTGTGTATTTATGCATATACCAGATGCACAAATACGAAACCTCTTGGTTGAAATATCTCGTGTACTCAAACCCGGTGGAGTTTTTGTTTTCAATCATTCTTTCCACAACAAGTCTTGTCCTTCCCATATTATCCATAATTTTGTGAGAAGGCTCAACATATTTAAACAAAACCCAGTTTATCTTAAGCAATACTCAGCAGATGAAATAGACGCAATGTTAACTGCTTCCGGAATTACAGCGAAGTGTCCGCAATATACTGTGGAACCTACGCAAGAGTATGCCATCCTACCGCAGAAAATCAAAGGAATACCAGTACCTTTTGCAACAGCAATAAACACAAGTATCAAGCCGTCAGATGCGATGAAAGAAACTCTGGCTTATGGCTATAGCGCCTACAGTAATAATTTGTAATTCGTAATTCGTAATTATCTGACAAAATTACGAATTATATCATGTCCGTGTAGCGGTTATTATATGAACCCTCACCCCGCCCTCTGGGCACCCCTCTCCCAAGCATGGGAGAGGGGACGGGGGCGAGGGCTGGATATCGATCCCCACAGAGGAATCCCTCACTGTCGAGTTCAAAAGCGATCGCTCTCGCCTAGCCGACCGGGAACTGATTGAAACGGTGGTTTGCCTTGCCAATACAGACGGCGGCGAAATTTACCTTGGGGTTGAAGATGATGGTCAGGTGAGTGGTTTGCATCCCCAACATCAAAATTTATCCACATTAGCCGCCATGATTGCCAGACGTTTAGACACCAATACCCTTGCCCAAGCCATTCAACGAGACGAAGCAAGTGCCCGCAGTGTATTAGAAAGATTAGTCGAGGCGGGTTTGGTGGAAGCGCATGGAGTCAAAAAAGGACGCACCTATACTTTAAGTCCCCAAGTTTATCGAGAATTAGGACAGTCAGCCGATTATGTCCGACAAGCTGGCTTTAATCCCATCCAGCAAGAGCAAATGGTGCTAAGTTATGTGAAGACTCACGGCAAAATTACCAGACACGAAGCAATGGAACTTTGCCGCATTAGCGAAGACCAGGCAAGTCGTCTATTGCGTAAGTTAACTGCTATCAAACAATTAAAATTGGTTGGTCAACACCGAGGCGCACATTATGTGATTCCATAACGCGGAAATACGCGCCGCGCATTTATCGTGCGCGTTTTGAGGAAGAAAATCGATATGCCTATTGTCACCGACTACCTCCACAACCTGATTACTAAACAAATAGATGACAGCAGCTATGAAAGCACTGGATGTGAATTGATGGTGTGATGATGTGGGAATAAGCCTTTAATTCCTGCGCTCTCATAGAACGTAGCACAAATGTTAATATTATTTTTTCCCGACAACCTATACAAATATCTGGGATCAGTATGCCATAATATCACGATGCCAGCAGCCAATACCTAATTTGATTTCCCTAAGATAGGGAGCAACAGCAATCATTTGCGTTCTCTACTAGGGAATAGTGTGGTTTGAGGTGAGTTGTAATGCAGTGGTTTGACCGTACCATTTCTTAGTACGGTCAAGCGTCCTACAGGAATTTATAGAAATAGGCTAAATTGGTTGTATAGGTTGTTAAACAGAAAACACACAAAGAATTTATTCTGTTGCAGACAGACGAGAGGTTTTGATGCAGTTATTGGATATAAAGAAGCGGGAGGCTAATTTAGCCTCTAATACCGATCGCCAGAAAATTTTCGGACCAAGAGAAACGGCATACCCGCGTCCGCAGTTACAGCGAACTCACTGGCAGACTCTAAACGGTCAGTGGAAGTTCGCTTTTGACAATGAGGGTCAATGCGTTCAACCTAGTGACATTAAACAATGGACTCATTCTATAGAAGTTCCATTTGCTCCCGAATCTACCAAAAGCGGTATTGGTGATACAGGGTTTCACTCAAACTGCTGGTATGAGCGGGAATTTGAGACGCCTGAAGGTGAAGGCAGATTGCTGTTACACTTTGGGGCAGTGGACTATCGCGCTCGTGTCTGGGTTAACGGTCAATACATTGCTGAGCATGAAGGCGGACATACCGCTTTCACCCTCGATATTACCCCAGTATTGAATAATAGTGGACGAACTTTGGTGACAGTCTGGGCGCAGGACGATCCTCTTGACCTCGCCAAGCCTCGGGGTAAGCAAGATTGGCAGCTAGAACCGCACGGTATTTGGTATCCTCGCACTACCGGTATTTGGCAGACAGTCTGGGTTGAACGTGTAGGTAAGACTTATATCGATCGCATCCGCTGGGATCCAGACTTTGAACGGTGGGAACTTGGTTGTTATGCGGCGATCGCAGGTGATGCGCCAAAGGGCATACAAATAAAGGTGAAACTGAGCGTTGGCGATCAGGTGCTGGCGAACGATACTTATGAAGTATTCAACGGGGAAATTAGCCGTCGCATCGCCCTTGCCGACCCTGGTATCGACGACTACCGCAACGAATTGCTGTGGAGTCCTGAAAAGCCAACACTAATCGATGTTGAAGTTCAGTTGTGGTATAAAGACCAACTGCTGGATGAGGTGAAATCTTACACGGCGATCCGGACGGTGAATATACAGCGCGATCGCTTTATGCTCAACGGTCGTCCCTACTATTTGCGCCTGGTTCTCGATCAAGGCTACTGGCCCGATTCACTAATGACTGCACCCGATGATGAGGCGTTGCGACGAGATGTAGAACTCGTCAAAGCAATGGGCTTCAACGGAGTGCGTAAGCACCAAAAAATTGAAGACCCCCGCTTTTTATATTGGGCAGATGTGTTAGGGCTGTTAGTATGGGAGGAGATGCCAAGTGCTTATCGCTTCACGCCTAAAGCAGTAGAACGCACGACGCGAGAGTGGGCTGAGGTGATCAAGCGGGATATTAGCCATCCGTGTATTGTGGTGTGGGTGCCGTTTAATGAATCTTGGGGAGTTCCGAATCTGGTCGAGACATCGGCTCACCGTAACTATGTTTTGGCAATGTATCACCTCACCAAGACTCTCGACCCGAGTCGCCCAGTGATCGGCAACGATGGCTGGGAAAGTACAGATACCGACATTCTCGCTATCCATGACTACGCCAGGTCGCCGAACCACTTGGCAAAGCGTTATGGACCTGAAGTCAAAATCTCGGATTTGTTAGAGCGTCGTCGTCCTGGAGGGCGTATTCTCACACTTGACAACTATCCCCATCAAGGACAACCAGTGATGCTGACCGAGTTTGGCGGTATCGCCTATGCCCCTGCTGACAATCCGGATGCGGAAAAAGCCTGGGGATATGAGCGCTGCTGGAATATCTCCGAGTTCCAAATTAAATACGCTGCGCTGCTGGAAACAGTCAATAATATTGATATGTTCAGCGGATTCTGTTACACGCAGTTAACGGATACCTTCCAAGAAGCTAACGGGTTGTTGTACGCCGATCGCACACCGAAAATTCCCCTAGAAGCGATCCGCGCTGCAAACCTTTCAGGAGATGGATTATGTACTCCCACAAGCTGTTAAAGCCGGATGGTCGCCATCTAACGTTATACAGCCGATACCCAATTACTGAGGACATCACAGCCACTAGCCCCAGTAACGATCCAGTGCTGGCAAATCCTCACCTGCGCTGGCATCCCTTGCGCGGCGAATGGGTTGCTTACGCGAGTCACCGTCAAGGGCGGACTTTCATGCCACCCGCAGAATATAACCCCCTCGCACCCACCAGCAACCCTGAGTTCCCTACCGAACTTCCCCAAGGAAAGTATGACGTGGCGGTGTTTGAGAACCGCTTTCCCTCGATGACGCCTTTGGCGCACGATCCACCAGCTAGCATCGTGAAAACTCTGCCAGCCAATGGAGCGTGTGAGGTAGTGGTTTTTACTCAAGACCCTGAGGCATCCCTCGGTTCTTTGGCACTGGAACACTTAGATTTGCTGTTACAAGTTTGGGGCGATCGCACCCGCGTACTCGCAGCCAATCCTCAAATCCAGTACGTCCTGCCGTTTGAAAATAAGGGTGTAGAGGTGGGCGTAACTTTGCACCATCCTCATGGGCAAATCTACGCTTATCCTTTTATACCACCAGTTCCAGCACGGATGTTGGAAATGCAACAGGCGTATTTCCGAGAACATCAGCGGGGTTTGCTGCAAGATTTGATTCAAAAGGAGATTTCTGACAACCAGCGGATTATTTATCAGGATGAGCATGCGATCGCCTTCGTCCCCGTGTGTGCTCGTTACCCCTATGAAGTTTGGATTGCTCCAAAACAGCCAGTTCCCACCTTTGTTGACTTGACAGTACAGCAACGCTGGGCACTTGCTCTCGCCTTAAAAACTGTTACTCTCAAGTATGACGGCTTGTGGCATCGCCCGTTTCCTTACTTGATGGCTTGGTTTCAAGCCCCAACTGACGGTACGCATCCCGAAGCGCATTTACACGCTGAGTTTTATCCACCATATCGGACGAGCGATCGGCTGAAGTATCTGGCGGGAACTGAACTCGCAGCGGGGATGTTTGCCAATGATGCTTTACCAGAAGAGAAGGCTTATGAGTTACAGGCTGTGGTTGTAAATCTGGAAATGCTAATTGCTAATTGCTAATTGCTAATTGCTATAGGATTCCTATTTGATTTTTGAAATACACGTAGGGTGTGTTAGAAGAGAGTAAGGCACCGTCCGAAGCACGCTTGTGCAGTACTGCTGCGTCCTCACGCACCCTACAAATACTTATTTGTAAAATTAAAATCGGATTCCTATAATTGCCAATTGCCTGATTACAATTAGCAATTAGCAATTAGCAATTAGCAATTAGCAATTAGCAATTAG
>CAXTSI010000039.1:0-30160 GCA_964246695.1 uncultured bacterium | reverse complement strand
ACTCCCCACTCCCCACTCCCCCAAATCCCAGTCGCTGCGCTAATGCTTCCATTGGACGTGTTCCTAGGCGAATGCTTCTGATCCACCACTGTTCGCTACTAGGAATTTGTTTGCCCAACCGCAGCGCTGGAATGACACCAGCTTGCACAACTGAAGATTTACCACTCCCAGAAGCACCGACAACTGCAAGAAATGAGGAGTGCGCCAGTTGATGAATTAACTGTTGAGTTAAGGTTTCTCTACCGTAGAAATACTGGGCATCTTCTTCACAAAAAGCACTTAATCCCATATAAGGGCATACTCCCAGATCTAATCCTACTCTTTGTTCAAGTCGATGTCCGTCAGTTTTTGCAGGTAGGATTTCTATAATGCCTTGTGCTCCCGATAACCAAACTTGAAGAGGGATACCAGTATGTGCTAAGGATAATTGGAGTTGTGCGATCGCCCCGGCGGCGGACAAGCCAGATGTAACAGCAGCCGATCTCAAGGTATCGAGTAAGGTTTGAGCAAATGTCTCTGGTTCTTCTGTTGGAGAAGCGTAGGCAATTAAACACTGTCCTTGTTGCGAGTCAAGCAGCAAATCTTCTACCCAATCTTGTAGAGACGCGACCCCCGAGGTCTGTGTTTCTACAACAGGACAATCTAAGATAATAATTTGCTTGGCTTTACACAGACGTAACTGTTGTTTCAACCACGATCGCTTAATCCGGATATCCTCTGCCAGTACCAACCCTTCCCAAGCTTCAGTTTCTTCTATTCGCCCTCGCAAATATAGCAGAATTGTTTCTGCTTCTGCCGAGTGCAAATGACGAGCAATAGCAACTCTTACCCGATCGGCAGTAGCTTTTTTTGCTTGTAAATACTCCAGTTCAAAACCACCAGAAGTCCCCAGACACTTACTAATCTCTAGCGTTTCCTTGCTTCCTGATAGTCCCTCTACGACTACCCCTACCCGACGATGCAATCGAGGGGCAGCTTTTTCTAGTCTGGCGCCGATAATCAACTCCCCAACTCCTTCCACAATTCGTTTAGGAGTTTGCAGCGGATATTCCCGAAATAGCTGAGTGTCTCCTTTACCTCTTTTCTGCTGATTAATTAGCCGTAATTGTTGATTCGTTTTATCTATATATTGTAAAGTCTGATGATACACATATTTATATAAACCATCTGCCGAAATGACACCTTGGGAGTCTGCCGCTTCACCCTGTAATCCCCGCATTAAGTAATAAGTAAATACTCCGTGTCCCAGTTCGGGAAACTCCCAGGATTGTTGATTGAGGTCACAAGAAAGCAAGGCATAAAATCCTTGACTTTTTGCTGCAACTTGCTGCAATACAGTCACTAATTGCTGTGTAGGATTCAGCAGTGATTCTACTGTTGCTCCTCTGAGTGTCATGCCACCACTATGACAAGCATCCAGCCACACGATCTGATTTTGCGCTGCACAATTACCTAATAATTGCAATAGTTCCTCTAGAGGTAAACCTGTGTTAAGTAAGTTGGATTTTTGCGTATCTGCCAAACACAAAACTGCTTGATGAGTGTTTGGGTCTACCATCCCGTGCCCAGAAAAATAAAATAAAACGGTATCAATAGGTTTAGCCGCAGTGGTAATTTGTTGAAGAGTAGCAAGCACATTCGCAAAAGTTGGTGATTGTGGAGCAAAATCATGGTAAATTATTATCTCTTTTTGCGGAAATTGTGCAGTTGCATCTGCCAAAGCTTTTGCCAACCCCTGACAATCTACTGCTGAGTAATGCAAGCTGGGTAGTCGCTCATCCTGGTATTGATTGACTCCCACAAGCATCAGCCATAGCTTGGGTGCTTCTGTTTGTTTGGCTTGAGATGCGTGACTGGTAGCAACACCAAGTGGAGACATGTTTTTAAAAGCTGTTATATCAAATCTGGTTTTTGTTTTAAGGAAGATCGCAACTAAAGCTTAGTGCTTGCAGTCGAAAGCGCTCAATTTTTCATCGCCAGCCGAAACATATCCCTCACGGCTTGTAGTAAAGTTTTGGGTAAGCGTCTTTGCTTGACTCTTTGACTTATTCTCGCTTGTCGGTTCGCGTAGTTTTATGCACCCTCGACACAACATTGTGGAAATCTTCTCGACTTTTTTAGAATTTGCTGCCGATCGCCTCCGTGGTTGGGCGACGGATGCTACACTGCGTCGTAGTATGCAAAAAGTCATCAAGCAAACTCCACAAGTAACTTCAGAAAACTTTTGGGTACTTTACTGGTATAGTTATTTGCACAATCCTCAGGTTGGCAGACTTGCTAAAGAACATCTCATAGCTTACTTACAAGAACCCTGCTACTGGGCATGTCAAAAAACATTTACTAGCTTTACTAGTAGCCAGTATAAGTTATCAGACTATTTTCAGATAGCGATCGCCCAAGTTGATAAAGTTTTCAAAGGCTTTAACCCCAATAGCAACTTTGTCCTCAAGAACTACGCTAGCACAATCTTTACTAGTGTCATTCGCGAAACTTTGCGGCAACGTCACGAAGTTGATATTTCTACAGATTGGGGACTTTTGCGAAAAATTACTCAAAAGCGTTTAGTAGAGGCTTTGCAAGCCACTGGCTTATCAGCAGATACTATTACTGCTTACGTCACCGCCTGGAACTGTTTTAAATTGCTTTATGTACCAGCGCCAACTAGTAATACGCGCCAACTTCCACAACCAGATCGTCAAACTTGGGAGGCGATCGCCATTGCTTATAACTCAAGACATCAACCGCATATCAACCCACAAACCCTGGAAACTTGGCTACTCAATAGTGCCCAAGCCATACGCAGGTATCTTTATCCAAATTGGACGCCGATAAATCCTCCCTCTGGTGACGATTCTAGCACTTGGCTAGAGAATCTACTAGGAACCGAACAGGATAGCCTACTCACCCAAATCATTACTCTTGAAGATCAAGAAACCAGATTTTCTCAGCAATCTGAGATTAACACGTTGTTAGTAGCCGCAGTTGCCCAATTAGAACTGCAAGCACAAAAAATTTTGCAACTTTACTACGCTGAAGGACTAACTCAGCAGCAGATTGCCAAACAACTACAAATAAAACAGTATACTGTCTCGCGACTACTAACAAAAACTCGGGAGTCATTACTGCGATCTTTGGGTAACTGGAGTAAAGAAAAGCTGCATATTTCTATCACGTCAGACATATTAAAAAATATGAGTGCGGTCATGGAGGAATGGCTGCAAGCTTACTACAACAAATCAATTAAAAATTAAAAATTAAAAATTAAAAAATTATTAATTTTACATTTTTAATTTTTAATTCTTGTACTCCCTCACCTCTCCCAAGCAAACACCATGACATCTAACCCCACCATATTTACTTTTGCGAATGCAACTGACCTGATTTTAGAAATACCAAACGACACTCAAAATCAGGTTTGGCAACAAAGTGAAGCTTTTTCCCACCCGGCTTCTCGCGCTACTGCTTATTTAAATGAACTTTGTCTAAAGGCTATCTTGCAGTGGCTGCGAGAGGATATGACACCGCAGGCAAAGCCTTGGCCTGATCGGGCTGCATTATCCAGCTTTTGGGAACTGGTGAATGGAACCGCTATTACATTAGACGGAACTCGATTTGTATTGGTTCCCAGCGAGGCTATTGATGTGAGCGAGTTGCGAGTAGCACAAGAATGGGTAGATATACCAAGTTGGGTTGGGGATTATTACTTAGGAGTACAAATCGAACCGAATGAAGGCTACGTCAGGGTTTGGGGCTATTGTACTCATGAACAACTCAAGAGTCGGGGAAGTTATGACGAACGCGATCGCACTTATTCCCTTGATATTACTGATATTATTAGCGACATCAGCATTTTAGGGGTGGCACGACAACTTTGCCCGGAAGAACCGAAGCGCGCCACTGTAGCACCATTGCCAGGACTTACGCCAGAACAAGCACAAAACCTGATTTCCCGTTTGGCAGGAAGTGAGATAATGACACCTAGACTGGAGATTCCTTTTCAACTATGGGGAGCGTTAATTGAGCATGGAGGTTGGAGACAAAGCTTATATCAACGACGCCGAGGATTACCAGAACAGTGGTCAGTTCTCCAGTGGATTAAGAGCGGCGTTTCTCAACTTGCTGAAGCTAGTGGTTGGGGAAGCTTCAGTATGCAACTGAGTGCAGCAGCAGCACGAAGTGTCAAAGAAATACAACCTGGGACAGTCTTGTCTCGCCAACTGGTTATTGCAGGTCAATCATATGGGCTGACGATTATACCACAAAGCGAAGGAAAATCAACAATTTGGCGCTTTGAGTTGCGTAACGTTGCCGTAGGGGCAGCCGTTCCCGGTGGTTTTAAACTCAGACTACTGACCGAAGATTTACAGCCCTTTCCTAACAATGAGGATATAGCAACAACTGCCGTGGAACAACTTTTCGTGGAAGTTGCTCTCGAACCTGGTGAAGGTATAGTCTGGGAAATAGAACCCCTTCCGGAAAACTACGATCGAGAAATACTGAGATTTTAACCTAATGAATGAGAATGTGATTGGTGTTGCAGTTGTTGGCACGGGATTTGGTCAAAAAGTCCATATTCCGGGATTTCGAGAGCATCCTCGTACAGAGGTAGTTGCTGTATATCATCGAGATTTAGAAAAAGCTCAAGCGATCGCACAATCCCACAACATTCCTCAAGCCTGCGACACAATAGCAGCTCTTGTAAAATTGCCAGATGTGCAAGCTGTCAGCATTTCTACACCACCATTTTTGCATTATGAAATGGCAAAAACAGTGCTAGAAGCCGGGAAACATTTATTACTAGAAAAACCCATAACCTTGAATGCAACTGAAGCAAAAGAATTGTATCAAATAGCACTCAATCAAGGCGTAATTGCTACTGTAGACTTTGAATTTCGCTTTGTCCCAGGCTGGCAGCTTTTTCATCAACTTTTATCAGAAGGCTATGTGGGTGAACCACGGCTGATTAGAATCGATTGGTTAGGTTCTTCTCGTGCTGATGCGAAACGTCCTTGGAATTGGTATTCACGCCAAGACCAGGGAGGCGGTGCATTAGGGTCTTTAGGTTCCCACACATTTGATTATATACACTGGTTATTTGGTCCTGTCCGTAGATTAAGCGCTCATTTGCAGACCGCTATTCCCCAACGACCCGACCCCGTAACTGGGGAATTAAAGCCAGTGGATAGCGATGACACCTGTATGCTGATGCTAGAGTTGGCAGATGGAACACCTTGCCAAGTTTCCATTAGTGCTGTGGTTCATGCACAGCGTACACATTGGCTAGAAGTTTATGGCGATCGCGGTACTTTAGTTTTGGGAAGTGAAAATCAAAAAGATTACATACATGGATTCCGTGTTTGGGCATCCCTTCCAGGTAAACCTTTGACTGAAGTAGAAATTCCTCACCAGTTACTATTTCCCAAAAATCATGCCGATGGTCGCATCTCTGCATTTCTTCGCGTAGTAGACCAATGGGTGCAAGGAATTGAGCAAGGTAAGGCGATCGTTCCATCTCTGAAGGAGGGAGTTTATTCCCAGTTGTTGATGGATTTATCTTGTGAGTCAAATGCTACAAATAGTTGGGTAGATGTCCTTAGCTTGGAAGAATTTCTTGCTAGTTAGTAACACACTAATTAGAATTACAGCGAATATCAGTCGGGTGGGAGCATCCCATTTTTGCAAAAACCGGGAAACCCGCCGACAGCGCTGCTTCAGCATTCCCCTACGGAGCTTTGTTTGTGTATACTGCGAACGGTTCAAAACTTCACTTAATATGGAACCCCTCTCCAAACCTCTCCCCGATGCGGGGAGAGGCTTAAGAACCGGATGCGCGAATGTTAAATAAGTATAGTTTTCAGCCGTTTTTAGCATAGCCCCAGACGAACAGTCTGAGGGCAATTTACAAAAATGGGATGCTCCCAGTCGGGTAGACCACAATATAACCGTAGGGGCGCGGTTTCCGCGCCCTTACAATGTGGTCAATGCAATTGAAAACTGCTGTAAGTAAGTCGGCGTAAATAAACACAACTATCTGTTAATTGTCATCTAAACTAATCATTCCGTAGGCAGATTAAAAATAAGTGGCAAAATTTCCAAAATAGATTTACAAAAGTTAATAATTTTCAAGTGTTGGATGAATACAGTGTATCTGTTTTCCTGGAGATGGAAAAATGGTCTTTAAGGAAAGTAAGCGCTTACAGGTAGTTGCTGACTTTCCGGCTGCAAAATACAAGGACAAGTTCCAAGCTTTAGTCCAAGAGAAGCCGTCACAACATTGTGAAGTCTGCGTGATTGTTCCAGTTCGCAATGA
The DNA here is from genome assembly GCA_964246695.1 of uncultured bacterium. Taxonomy (GTDB): domain Bacteria; phylum Cyanobacteriota; class Cyanobacteriia; order Cyanobacteriales; family Nostocaceae; genus Stigonema. The sequence goes on along the minus strand of CAXTSI010000039.1, from coordinate 23,850 downwards.
AGCCCAGATGTTAGCAGCAACCCTCGCTGCTTTGGCAAATCAAGTTGACCTCAAAGGACAGCGCTTAGACCCTAGGCGCTACGAAATAATTTTACTCTGCAATAATTGCAGCGATGATTCAGCTGCGATCGCCCGGAGTGAGGCTGAACAACATCCAGACCTAGCACTGCACGTAGTTGAACTCACTCTGCCGCCTGCGGAAGCTTACATTGGTCGAGTCCGCCAGATTTTGATGGATGAGGCTTATCGCCGTTTGAACAGTTTAGGACGCACACGAGGGGTGATTACCTCAACCGATGGCGACTCGCAGGTCAGCCCAACTTGGATCGCCGCCACCCTACACGAAATTGCCTGTGGTGCAGATGCGGTGGGAGGACGAATTCTCACGGATCGCGCTAGTCGGTCAGCTTTAGACCCCTATGCCAGAGTGTGCCATCTGCGCGTGATAGGCTATCGCTACTTGATTACAGAGTTAGAATCATACCTCGACCCCGACCCCTATGACAGTTTTCCCCGGCACTATCAATACAATGGGGCAAGTTTTGCGGTGACTGCACAGATGTATGCACTGGCAGGAGGCTTACCCCCCGTGCGGACTCCCGAAGATGTAGCATTTTACCATGCCTTGGTGCGGGTGGATGCCCGTATTCGCCACAGTCCACTGGTGCGGGTAGTCACTTCGGCAAGAGTTACCGGACGCACCAACATTGGTATGGCGAACCAGTTGAGTGAGTGGGCATGCATGGGACGGCAACAGCAACCGTTTTTGGTAGAGTCGGCGGCGGCTATTGAAACTCGTTTCCGCTCTCGTCACCAGTTACGAGTTATGTGGAAGTGCGTCCTCAACGGCTATCAACCAACTCATACTCACATAGTACCCTTGGCTGACACGTTGGGAGTTCCAGCCCAATGGCTTGCCCAAGAGTTAGCACAACCATATACCTTTGGTAAGTTGTTTGAACAAGTTGAAAAATGCCAGCAGCAGTCAGGAATGTGGTTTTCTCGGTGGGAAAAAGTGGAAATTCGGCAGGCAATTCAGGATTTGCGATCGCGCCTTGAGAGTTTGCGTCGTCGGAAAAAAGGCGATCGCACGGTCAAGCGTACTCCTACTTGCTGACAAGCCCCTGTTCTGTGGTAAGACTTCGCCAAACGATAGAATTAAGTGCTTTTTTTTGTCAAAATGATAAATATGACTAATAAGTTTTAGGAATATCTTAAATGGCAGGGATGACGCTTGAGCAGCTACGAATCTTCTTAGCTGTGGCGGAACATCTACACTTTACCCGTGCGGCGGAAATGCTGTATATTACTCAGCCTGCTGTCAGTGCAGCAATCCAAAGCTTAGAGCAGGAATATGGAGTGAAACTATTCCATCGGATTGGTCGTCATATCGAGATCGCTGAAGCAGGAAAGTTACTACAAATTGAAGCACAGAAAATTCTCGACCACGTCAGTTTATCTGAGCGGGGATTGCGGGAGTTGAACAATCTGCAAAGGGGCGAATTGAAATTAGGTTCGAGTCTGACAATTGGTAACTACTGGCTCCCTAGTAAGATTAGTGAGTTTAAGCTTCGATATCCTGGTATCAAAATTAATTGTACTCTCGCCAATACAGAAGAGATTTGTGTAGGGACAGCGACGGGACAGTTTGATTTGGGTTTGATAGAAGGAGATGTTAAACCAGCACTTGTGAGTTGTCTGGATCAAGAAATTGTTGGCAGCGATCGCTTACAAGTTGTTGTAGGCAAATCTCATCCTTGGTATAAGTGTGCACAGATTACGACCAAGGAACTGACTAAAACAACTTGGATAATGCGAGAGCCTGGATCTGGAACACAGCAAAGATTTGAGTCAGCCTTGCAACATTGGGGAATCAATCTTAATGAACTGAATGTAATTTTAGTGTTCACTAGTGGCGAGATGACAAAAGCCGCTGTCGAAAGCGGTGTAGGTGCAACTGGTATTTCTGAGTTGATGGTAAAAAAAGAACTACAGCTGGAGACTCTGCGTACAGTTCAAGTTGTAGATAATAGAAACGGTTCTAGTGTTACTACTGAAATAGTCCGACAATTTTTGAAACTCAAGCATCGACAGCGTTTTCAAACTACTCTCTCAAAAGTCTTTGAACAGATGTTGATATCGTCTATGTTCCCTGTTCCCTCTTAAGAATTATTTTAACAGATCCTGCAAGGATTGCTATATAAGTATTACAATTGTAACAAGAAATGAAAGATTATCACTAAAAGCGTTTTTGCTACTACACAAGACAATCTAGATTAATTGAGAAATTGCTCCAGAAAAACAAGCCATGCAAAACCCACGCAAATTAGAGACAACAGGGCTAAGTTTAGAGCTTTTTCATGTTCAAACCAACACCTCTTTTGATTTGCCACTGAATTTTTCTGTGATTCGCATTGGCAAGCCGAAGGACGAATCTATACCTGATATCAATGTTTCCTGCTTGCCAAATGCCGATTTTGTTTCTCGAAATCACGCAGAAATTCAGGTAGCAGAAAGCACTTATTATCTTGTTGATTTAGGAAGCGCCAATGGCACATTTCTCAACAATATCAGGCTTGAACCAAGAAAGCGCTACCCACTTAACTTAAGAGATCAAATAGACTTGAGTAATGGGAGTAAAGTAACATTTATATTTCTCCAAAAACAAAATGTGGTTTTTCAAGCTGATACCATGCTGAATAATCCAAGTACAGTGATTCAGATTGAATTTGTTGGGAACACGGAACCAACTCCTATAGAGCGTTTCATCAAGCTTGTAGGCTTGGTGCTAATGGTTGCAGGAATTTTGATTTTAACCGCTAATACTCAGATTGGTCTTTTTGTACGTATTCCTGGTGTCCTCTTATGTATTGCAGGGATTGTAGTCTTAATCTGGCGTTATAAGTACCGCAATTTAGGATGGTTTTTGATAGCACTAGGCATTACTGTAATGCTTTTTACTGGCAATGCCTTTGCGTCAGTATCTCTTTTAGCCATCCTCACATCCTGTGCTTTATTAGTAGCTGGATATCAACTGTTTACTACTGGGAAAATCTTGAATTACAGTTTGCGATCGCTCAAGGAATTACTAAATAAATAGTCACCCAAGTTGCTAGTTAGACTTATATGATGCATGGTAATTGGTAATTGTTTTTACTTACCATCACCTATTACCCATTACCCATTACCTATTACCTATTACCTATTACCGCCAATTAAACACAATTTTACAGTAAGGTGAAGGAGAGTAAGGTGTCATTTATCTAATATAGGAGATGAATCATATGTTTATCAAGGGTGTTGACATTGCGGAATTTAGTGAAACAGTTGATTGGCAAAAAATGAAAGCGGAAGGCTTCCAGTTTGCTTATGCACGAGTACTTTATGGAACAGTTCGTATAGATTCAAACTTTCATACTTACTGGCCTGCGCTCAAGGAGTACAACATAATTCGGGGAGCTTATATGTTCTTCCGTCCCTCAGATGACCTGAATACTCAAGTAAGACTTTTTGCGCAAGCAGTAGATATGGAACCTGGAGATTTGCCGCCATCTGTAGATCTAGAATTCGAGCAGAACCGTAATGGCATTGATATTCACTGGTCTAGTCTTAGCACTGCAGCCAGTATTGACCTAGTTGAGACGTTATTAAAATCAGTAGAGCGTACAACAGGCTACAAACCAGTCATATACGCCAATTCTGACTTTTGGATTCATCAAATGGGTAATACCTCGCGCTTCAGTGACGCTGGCTACGATCTCTGGATCGCCAGCTACAATAACAAACCTAATCAGCCAAATAACCTATTTGGCGGTTGGAAGGTTCATACTTTTCATCAGTATATTGGTGACCAAAGGTCTTCATTTACTCAAGATGTGGATTATAATACGTTCAACGGTAATCTAGATAGGCTCAAAGCTGAGACAGTTCCTAAAGTTCCTCTTCAAGAAGGTCGTATTGGACCGAAAGTCAAGGAACTGCAAAAACGTCTCACTAAACTTGCTCTTGATCCTAAAAATCCTCAACCTAATTTAAATCCTCAAGGGATGGATGGGGTTTTTGGTCCTGATACTAAAAATGCTGTCATTGCTTTTCAAAAAGCACACCACTTAGCGGCAAATGGAACTATTAACTTAGAGGAAATTCCAGTCTGACAAAATAATTCGTAATTGGTAATTCGTAATTCGTAATTAATACTCATGGTGCAAAGCACCTTTATTTAGGGAATAGAACGCGTACTTGGCAACATTATTCCCTTGCCTCGCGCATTCATGCGTGGGGACGCCAATAATGCGCGAAGCATAGCCAAAATGGGGTGTGGCTCGTAATAATCGCGAATTACGAATTATTTTGACCGAAGCTCGTAGCTGATATCTTGCACCAGCATCAAAAACCGGGTTTCTTGCAAATATTCAAGGCTGAGACCCTTTATTTGTGGTTGAGAAACCCGGTTTTTTAGGTCTTATTGAGAATGGTGCAAGATCTGAGGTAGGGCGCAAGCCCCTGATATCATGTCCGTGTAGCGGTTATTATATGAACCCTCACCCCGCCAAGAGGGCACCCCTCTCCCATGCTTGGGAGAGGGGACGGGGGTGAGGGCTGGATATCGTAACTGTTTATACGGACATGATATGACTTTCTCGTTCCCACGCAGAGCGTGGGAATGCAATTCTTGGAGGCTCTGCCTCCTCTTAAAGTCGGAGGCAGAGCCTCCAAGAACAGCGTTACTAGGCTGAGCCTAGTAACGAGAACGTGGCTATATTTTCAAGGGTTACAGCTTACAGCCAATTTCATCTATTTGAACCACAGACGCTCTTGTTGGGGCACAACAATGTGGTCTATTTACGTGAAAATAGCTGTAAGTTGACACCAATGGCATCTTGCCCACCCACCTAGATAGGTGGGCTTTCCTGCAAAGGCGCCAGTCGCCTGTAGCTTGGGAAACCCGACATAGAGGGCTACTTACAGGAAAAGCTTAAGAATTCTCCTTGTCTAAAAGAGTTCCCTCTAAATTGGCTCCGTCTAAGTTGGCTCCGTTCAAGTTAGCACCATCCAGATCAGCTTGACTCAAATTCGCGTCCTTCAGGTCGGCGACAACTAAGTCAGCTCCACTTAAGTCTGCTCCATCCAAATTAGCAGCATTCAGGTTTGCTTCATGCAGGTTCGCCTCGCTGAGAGTCGCACTTGCCAGGTTAGCTACAGTCAAGTCAGACTGTCTTAAGTCGGCACTGTCAAGGATTGCTTCATCTAGAATTGCTCCATCCAAGATGGCTCCATTTAAGTTGGCTCCGCTGAGGTCGGCTTGCTTTAAAGAAGCTCCATTTAGGTCTGCCTGACTTAGACTAGCTTGGCTGAGATTTGCTTTGTTCAGATTAGCTCCGTCTAAAATAGCTTTGTCTAAAATGGCTCCACTGAGATTGGCTCCCTCCAGATTAGCCTCACTTAAGTTAGCTCCTGTAAAATCCCTAACACCTGTTGCATATTGTGAGAGGAGTTCTGATGCTTTCATGACTATTACCTCCCGATATTTCATCTCACGCCTTTACTGTACTCTGTCCTTTTAAATACGCAAATACAGACTTATCCCCTATATCTGGAGTAATGGCTTGCACTGCTTTACGTAAGGCAAATACCACAAACAAAACTGCCCAAAGTCCTAATAAAACCCGTTCCCACTCAGTTGGTAGCACCCCTGTTAAATGTCCTAGCAGCAGTAAAGGTACTATTGGTGTTAGCAGCTTTGTCTCCAAACGATTAAAGCAAAATGCTTCTTTGAAATAAATCCCTGTTAAAGCGGCAAATGTAAAACCCACTCCCAACAAGGTGACTGGTTGAGTGTAAACAGTAACAGCTAAAGGTTCACTGCTAGACAGAGCCAGTACAATTGCGGTCAGGCTGCCAATAGCCCAAAAAACTTGCAAGACTCGGTGCAGCAGTGCCATATAGATGTGAATGGTCAGTAAACTAACACCAAGAGCGAGACTAAAACAGGCATACAAAGGCGTTAGTAATTGGATCTGGTCATTTTTGAGCAAAACCAACGCACTACCTATGGCGAAGCTGAGTGCAGCTACCATTAATCCAGTGCGGTATATAACTACGCCAGTGCGATCGCCCTGAGTAATCATAAATTCGCCAAACTGACCTTGATAAATTTCAGGTTGAGATTGTTGTAGTTGAGTCATAATTTGCTATTATGGGTTACTCTAATAAATGTTAAATTTTTTATTGTTTATTTATCAATAATAACAAAGATCAAAACTTAATAAAGCGCTTGTTGGGCTACAGTTAGCACAACTTGTACCGCCGCTTTCAACTTCAAAAGCAACTGTGACTGAGCATTACCGCTGTTGATGGCAATTTCTACCCAACCGTGACTACCAACTAAAGCAAGCGCATCCCCAACCTTCACATCACTGTAAGTTTCACACCCTGGAATAGTCAATTCTGCCATTTCTACGCACCAGGATTTGCCTTGTACGTAACTTCCAGGAATGTTGGTAACTAAATTACCGAAGTGGTCAATATATTGAATGCAACCCACTACACCAGTTTCTGTCTGACTGCATTCGGCTAGATCCAGCAGTACTAAGGTTGCTGGGTCAATTTCTCGTCCGAGATGTTTGAGGGGTACGCCGGTGGCAAGATGCGCTCCCACAGGTGCAAAGATATCCCTGCCGTGGAAAGTCATGCTAGGTTGAGAGGTGCGCCAATATTCAGGGTTTGTTAGTTCCACAGCTGTGATAGCTGGACTTTGACTTAGTACCCCACTGAATATGCCATTGTCTGGTCCCACAAGAAACCCTTGGGCAAATTCTACTGCGATCGCCCGTCTTACACTTCCCACACCCGGATCTACCACCGCCACATGCACTGTCCCAACTGGGAAATACGGGTAAGCGTTCATTAAGCAAAACCTAGCTGCGGCGATATTTTGCGGTGGAATCTGGTGCGTCAAGTCGAAGGACGTTAGGGTTGGGTTGATTTGGGCGATGACTCCTTTGATTACGCCTACATACACATCGCGATCGCCAAAATCGCTTAGTAAGGTAAGGAGTGGTTGTCTTTCCATATGCTGCTCGAACATAGATTGAACTAAAATATATTAAGTCTATTCTTTCTGTAACATAAGTAACGGAATGTATGTTATGTTAGGAAAATAAGACATAAAGAGCAAGATCGCACAGGAAAACAGTTATGATTACAACTAAAGTGGAAGCTGCCAAAAAAGCACGAGAACTGCACCGTCAGAGTATTCAAAAAAGCGTAGAGCATCGCTTGCAAGTAGCCAAAGCTAAGGGTGACGAAAAGCTAATTCGTCAATTAGAAGCAGAAATGAAGGCTCTTGGCTAAGTCAAAAGTTTATTGTTCATAGTTTTGTTGTGTTTAAGCCCGCTTCGGCGGGTTTTCTGTTTTAACCGTAGTCGAATTGTTGGCGATCGCAGTTCTTCACAATTTTAGGACTTACGCATTGACAGAAATAGTAAAGGTCTGCATCTGGATGAGTCCGGCAATCTGTAGACCACAATATAACCGTAGGGGCGCGGTTTCCGCGCCCTGACAATGTAGGGCTTGCACCTTTATATGTTCGCTCGTCCGTCTAAAATGACCGAATTCCGTCATACATATGATGCTTAATTTGTATAGTGCGTAAGTCCTAAATTTGTCAAACAAGCGTGTCGTTATGCTGCAAGGCATGAGCTAATGTGACCCAGATGATTAACATTTTGTTGAGCATGTGAATTTTGGCATTCAAATTGGGAACTATGTGATTAACAAACGGACAACATGCTTATTGAATCACGGTTGCTGGCTTCACCTGTATGCGGATCAAAAATTTCTTCATTAGTTTTACCCTAGCAGTTCTCACGTTTATCTTTGTCGCTAGCTGTAGAAGTTCCAACACTGACTCCCAGGGTGCATCTACATCCCCAGCCTCTAGCAACCTCAAAGTTGCCATGATTCTTACTGGTTCCCGTCAAGACGCTAGCTGGAGCCAAGCAGGTTATGAGGGACTGAAGTTGATCGAGCAAAAATTTGGAGCTAAGGTCGCTTATACTGAGAACGTATCGGCGGCTAGTAGTGAAAAGTTGCTCCACCAGTATGCCCAACAAGGCTACAACTTGATTATTGGTAATGGTGGTACGTACATTGCAGCGGCGGAAAAAGTAGCTCAAGAATTTCCGCGTACCAAGTTTGCTTTGGTTTCAACCTACCCCGGTAACAATAAAAATCTCGGTGCTGTCGCCTTTCGTTCTGGTGAGGCGGGCTATCTAACTGGTCTGCTAGCAGCGAGCAAAACTAAAACCAACAAAGTTGGTTATATAGTGGGATACGATTACCCAGTCTACAAAGAAGAAGCTGCTTTATTTAAGCGGGGTGCTAAGGCAACCAAGCCATCTGTTGAGGTTTCGACTGAATTTATCCAAACTTGGACAGACACTAAAAAAGCCACCAAAGTTGCTCTGGATTTGGTCAAATCGGGAGTTGATGTCTTAGCAATTAATGCGGATGAAGCTGGGATCGCAGCGCTCAAAGAAGTTACTCAAAAACAAGGAGTGTATGCGATCGGCTGGACTAAAGATCAGCATGAATTAGCACCTGGTCATGTACTAACCAGTGTGCTTCAGGACGTACCAAGTTTAGTCCTGAATGCCGCAGTTTTAATGCAACAAGGTCGGTGGGAAGGGAAGCTATACAAGTTTGGTCTCAAAGAGAAAATTTATGATTTTGCTTCCTTCCGAGGAACACTAACACCTCAGGAAGAAGCTAGCTTTGAAAATGCTCGAAATCAGATTGTTGCTGGAAAAATTGATGTTTCTCCTTAAGCTCAGCCAACAAATCCAAAATACTGTCAGCTGATAAAAAATTAATGGACAAACATCCTCTTAGATCTGAGCAGCGTAAAATAAGTTCAAACAGTAATCGAAAATATTCTATTAGCAATCAACTCCGCTTAAGTTTAGTATTGCTAGTAATCATTAGCGTTTTGAATACAGGCGGAATCCTTATTTATCTAAGCTTTCAATCTCATCTCAAACAATCACAAATTTTACAAAAAGAGCGTGCTCAATCGGCAGGTAACAAAATTGAGAATTACCTAGATGACTTGCAGAGAAAACTCAGCTATCTGGCTAGAGTTACTGGATTAACCAATCTTTCGCCGCAAGTTCAGCAGCATTTGCTAGAGGGATTAACCCGTCACAATGATGCCTATGAAGCTGTGGTCATCTTGAATAGCAAAGGTCAAATTGTGTCAGCAGTTTCACCCGATAAATTGCAAATCGAACGCCATAGTCTAGCTAAGTCTTCTGTTTTCTTGCGGGCATTAAAGCAACAAGAAGAGTCCATCACTCCAGTAGAAATTAATTCTAAAACTCACAGAGAAACTGCCATCTTGGCTGTACCAATTCGCAATCAGCATGAGCAAGTCGATGGAGTATTGTTAGCTCAGGTCGATCTCAACTTCCTCTGGTTTGTTGTCTCACAAGTTGATGTAGGTCAGACAGGCTATGTTTACATTGTTGACGAGCGCAATTTTTTAATTACTCGCAAAGGAAGTACACTTGATACTTTCCAACTACAAGACCTTTCCCATCATCAAGTATTACAGCATCTAGTAGCATCAAAGGAAGTAAAACAACTCAATGTCTACCAAGGTTTAGATAATGTGGAGGTGTTGGGTGCGGCTACGCGCATTGCAGGCGTTAGCTGGTTGCTTGTAGTGGAACTCCCTACCAATGAAGCCTATGCTCCCATTCGCCACATGCTTTTTGTTACAGGAGAAGCGCTGACTCTGATCGCTATTGTCGCCATTGGAGTTGGGTTTATCTTCTCCCGGCGGATTGTTTCTCCTTTGCAACGCCTAACAATTGTGGCGACAAAAATTAGTAACGGACATCTTGATAGCCGGGTAGACATTCATTCACGCAATGAACTGGGAATACTCGCACAGTCTTTTAACCAGATGGCACAACAGTTGCAAGAATCTTTTACCACCCTAGCAAAGGCAAATGAGGATCTCGAAATTCGCGTTGAAGAACGCACAGCAGAACTGAAAGAAGCTAAAAAATCTGCTGAGGTGGCGAATGAAGCTAAAAGCGACTTTCTGGCAAACATGAGTCACGAACTCCGCACCCCTCTCAATGGCATTTTGGGATACGCTCAAATCTTAGCGCGTTCCCAATCCTTGACAGAACGACAACAACATGGTATAGCAATTATTCAACAATGCGGCTCCCATTTATTAACCTTAATTAACGATATTCTCGACATCTCGAAAATTGAAGCTCGAAAAATGGAACTTCATTGCAATGATTTTCATTTTCCGGCTTTCTTACAAAGTGTGGCAGAAATCTGCCGCATTAAAGCTGAACAAAAGGGTGTAACTTTTACATATCAAGACAATCCGCAACTTCCTACTGGTATCCGCTTTGACGAGAAACGGTTACGGCAGGTATTGATTAACTTACTAGGTAATGCCATCAAATTTACTGACCGTGGAGAAGTAACTTTTAAAGTAGAAGTAATTGCTAACCCTGCACTGCGTAGCAATAGTCAAGAGCAATTAGCAATTAGCAATGAACAATTACCCCTTCGGGGTTCGCCAGTCGCCTACGGAGGGAAACCCTCCTGCAGCGCCGGCTCATCAATGAACAAAATTAGATTTAAAATTGAAGATACAGGTGTAGGTATGACACCAGCACAATTACAGAAGATATTTTTACCTTTTGAGCAAGTAGGAGACGCCAAAAAGCAATCAGAAGGAACTGGTTTGGGCTTGGCAATCAGTCAAACAATTGTCTCGCTAATGAACAGTACAATAAATGTGCAAAGTCAGCTAGGTGCAGGCAGTGTTTTTTGGTTTGATGTTGAGTTAACTGAAGCTAAAGACTGGGCAGAAACTGGTAGAGTGCAACAGCAAGGAACTATTATCGGCTTTCAAGGTGAAAAACGTAAAATCCTCGTAGTCGATGACCGTTGGGAAAACCGCTCAGTGATCGTAAATTTACTGGAACCAATTGGTTTTGAAGTAATTGAGGCGAATGACGGTAGAGAGGGTTTAGACAAAGCGATCGCGCTGCAACCACACCTGATCGTGACTGACTTAATTATGCCCGTGATGGATGGCTTTGAATTGCTTAAACATCTGCGAGACTCTCCACAATTACAAGAGATAGTAGCAATTGTCTCTTCAGCCAGTGTGTTTGAGACTGACCAGTACAAAAGTTTGGATGCTGGCGCTCAGGAATTTCTCACTAAACCTGTCCAAGCTGAGACTCTGCTAGAAATTTTACGGGTACATCTGGGGTTGGAATGGATTTATGAATTGAAGGATGATCTTCAGAAAATTCCTCCCAAAGAAATTGTCCCTCCCTGTTCTGAAGACCTTGCTTTGCTTTATGACCTGACGCGCAAAGGTTTAATTAACGATCTGCTTAAACAAGTCGAAAAACTCGAAAAGTTAGATGAAAAATTTCTGCCGTTTACTCAAGAGATTCGGCAATTAGCACAAGGCTTCCAAGTCAAGAAAATTCGCACATTTATCGAACTATATTTAGAGGCTAAATAACTCATATAAAATATATATGTCTTTAATTCCTGAATCACAAAAAATATTAATTGTTGATGACAATCCTACAAATCTCGGTGTTTTATCGGAAGCTTTAACTAGTGTTGGTTATCAAGTAGCCGTGGCAACTGATGGTGAAAGTGCCCTCGATCAGGTCGAATATCATCCACCAGATCTGATTTTACTGGATATTCAGATGCCAGGAATTGATGGCTTTGAAACTTGTCAACGCTTAAAGATGAATCCCTTAACTCAAGATCTGCCGATCATCTTTATGACGGCTCTTGCTGACACGGAGAATAAGGTAAAAGGTTTATCTTTGGGTGCTGTAGATTACATTACGAAACCATTCCAACAAGATGAGGTTTTAGCCAGAGTTAGGGTACATTTGCAATTAAGAGACTATGCCAAAACACTCCATGTACAAAATAAAATTCTGAAATCAGAAATTGAACAGCGTCTGCAAGCAGAATCTGCTTTGCAGCAATTAAATCAGGAATTAGAAACACGAGTTGAGGCACGTACAGTTGAACTTTCTCAAGCGCTTAATCACCTGCAACAAACTCAAGTTAAACTCATTCAGCAAGAAAAACTATCAACATTAGGGGAACTGGTGGCGGGTGTCGCCCATGAAATTAATAATCCAGTTAGCTTTATTTTTAGCAATATCGATCCCGCTAATGAGTATATTGCTGATATCACTAAAATCTTACGACTTTATCAACAGTATTATCCTGAACCAGTACCAGAAATTGTCCAAGAATCAGAAGCGGTTGATTTAGATTACGCTCTTGTTGACTTACCAAAGATTCTTGACTCAATGCAGTTGGGAATCGATCGCATCCGCAACATTTCTGTTTCTCTGCGAAATTTCTCGCGTTCCGATACCGTGGCGAAGATCCCCGCCGATTTGCATGCCGGACTAGACAGCACTTTGTTAATTCTACAGCATCGGTTAAAATCCTGTGGCGATCGCCTCCCTATTAAGGTGAGCAAGCATTACGGCGACTTGCCACAGGTCGTCTGCTATCCTGGACAACTGAATCAGGTATTTATGAACATTCTCGCCAATGCGATCGATGCTTTAGAAGAGGGAATGGGAGGACAAATCCCAAATCCTCAGATTCGGATCTATACTGAGATCCCCGATCCGGAAAGAGTAGTGATTCGGATTGCTGATAATGGCTTAGGCATTCCACCAGAAATCAAACAGCAGATTTTCCAACCAATGTTTACGACCAAATGTGTGGGTAAAGGTACAGGTTTAGGCTTATCTATTTGTCACCAAATAGTCGTCCAGCAACATGGAGGAAAGTTAAGTTGTGTTTCCACTCCTGGAGTGGGTACAGAGTTTACGATTGAGATTAACCGCAGCTAATCTAAGTTCAGTAGGGGAGCAAAGTTTTCCCAAAAGCGCGATCGCCGACTTCCTAGGAGCGAACACAAGTAATATAAATCAATACGGTTCAGTTAAGGCTGATCGGTAGGAATTTTAGGTTGTGTAGAGACGCGAAATTTGAGCCAGCCCTGTAGGCGGGTTTCCCGCCGTAGGGGACTGGCGTCGCGTCTCTACATAGGCTATCGGTTGGTAAATTATCTTAACTGAACCGTATTGTAATAAATAGCTGTAACTTAGACGTGTCTAATGGTGTTGTGTAGCGGAAAGCTGTGCAACCATCTCCGCACGAGATGAAACCTCAAGCTTACGGAACATTCGCTTCAAAGCCTGCTTTACAGAATTCTCAGTAATCCAAAGTTCATTCCCAATTTTTGCGTTTGTTCGCCCCAAAGCAACCAATTCTGCAATCTGCAATTCACGAGGCGTTAAGCGATCGCTTTTGAAAGGTTGTTGCGGCGATAGCGAAGCGCTGCGCCCAAGGGGCGATAGCACTGTTGCAGCCCAAACAGATAAGTGCAAACAGATGGCACTCAAATCAGCTAAATTTTGTGTATCAAAGGCAGGCATTGACTTTTCACGGGTGCAGCCCACTACACCTACTAATTGACCGCGATTTACGATCGGTCCTGCCATCACATGCCAATGATCGGGACGGGGACAAATTATTGTCCAAGCCTTTGGTGACGTCACCAATGCTTCGTGGACAGGAGTATGGCGATCCACTAAATAACGCACAACAGGATTATGTTCGATTGATAGCCCAACTTTCAGTATTTTCTGAAGATTGCTATCTACTAAGGGAAGTTGGTCGAAGAAAAAAATCCCGAATCGTTTAGCTGAAAAATACGCACCAATTTTTGGCACGACTTGCGATCGCATGTCATTTTCACTACGGGCTTGGTTGATGGCTTCAAAAAGAAGCTTGAAGGGACAAGTCATAGATCAAGTTGTCTAAAGTGTACCCGATCGAGGTCTAGAAGCATATGTGTATTCAGCTTATATTATCCTTTAATCTCAAAAACAACTTGACATGACAACAAATTTGGAATCTGTTTCTTCAAGCCTTGTACATTGCATATGGCGCATTTTATCGTCCACCAATCATCAAAACGATCGAGTTTGAGAGGTAGAAATGACGCAAGATGCAATCTTCAGTCCATTCTTTGCGACAGTGTTTCTGACACTCGTCGTCTGGGTGTATATGTACATTCGCCGTATCAGTTTCATCACAAGTAGAAATATCCCCTCGAAGGATCTTGCTGTACCTGGCACACTGGCGCAGATCTCGCCACCAAACGTATCCAATCCATCGGATAACCTCAAGAACCTGTTCGAGATTCCGGTAATTTTCTATGCGCTTGTCCTATACCTCTTCGTCACGAAGCAGGTAGATACAGTGTATGTGAACGCCGCGTGGGTCTTCGTTGTGTTTCGCGTATTGCATAGCGCTGTCCATTGCACATTCAATCTCATCATGCTTCGGTTCTACCTCTACCTATTTGCCACCCTCGCGGTGTGGTTCATCGCGATCCGCGCCGCCCTTATCCACTTCAGCATGTAAGCAACGCTGTCATCTTGAAGTTTCAGTAGTCGAATTGTTGGCTAGCTGTAGCAACCTGCAATGGTCGCTACAGCTAGTGCAATTATTTACAACCGGTCAAACATTCAGTATAATGCAAGTAAGCACTTGCAAACAAAAATGAATAAAACAATACGTTATTGAGAATTGCGTAGATATTTTTGTGCGTGGTATCAGTGCAAATTAATTTTTAGTTATAAATAATACTATAAATAATGACCCAGATTAGACAAGCTACATCCTCTAACGCCAAGCCTGAGTGGTTGAAGTGGGCGATTACTATCACCGTCTCCCTCGGTGCAGTTTTAGAACTAATTGATACTAGTATTGTCAACGTTGCCCTGACTGATATGCAAAGCAGTTTGGGGGCAACGATTACCGAAATTGGTTGGGTGGTGACGGGGTATGCGATCGCCAACGTCATCGTCATTCCCCTCACCGCTTGGTTGGGAGACTACTTCGGGCGCAAAAACTATTTTATTTTCTCCCTCATTGGATTTACTATCGCGTCCATATTGTGTGGCTTTGCCGGGAACCTGCCCATGCTGATTGTCTCGCGTGTCTTGCAAGGACTCTGCGGCGGTGGGCTACTGGCTAAGGGGCAGGCAATCCTCTTTGAAACCTTTCCCCCAGATCAACAGGGAATTGCCCAAGCAGTATTCGGGGTGGGAGTGATTTCCGGTCCGGCAATTGGTCCCACCTTGGGCGGCTTTTTGACAGATAATCTCGGGTGGCGCTGGATTTTCTTCGTCAATTTGCCCTTTGGCATCTTGGCTGTGGTGATGTCGTGGGTGTTTTTACCAAGCGACATCAACCACAAGAAGATTAGCCGTACAGTCGATTGGTGGGGAATTATTCTGCTGGCAATGGCAATTGGTAGCCTGCAAACCGTGTTAGAAGAAGGATATAAAGAAGACTGGTTTTCCTCTGATTTCATTGTCACGTTTGCGGTGGTGAGTGTCGTGACGTTGGGACTGTTCATTTGGCGCGAGTTGACTACCGATAGCCCTGCTGTTGACCTGCGAGTCCTGCGGCATCGTTCCCTAGCAGCTGGTTCTATTTACTCAGCCGTTTTAGGCATGGGACTTTATGGCGCACTATTTGCCGTGCCGATTTTTGCCCAAAGCATTCTCCACTTCACCGCCACTCAAACCGGGATGTTGCTGTATCCAGGGGCGATCGCTTCTGCCGTGATGATGATTATGTTAGGAAAATTTCTCAACAAGATTGATCCCCGTTTAATCATTGCTTGCGGTGGGATCATCACCAGCTTGGTAATGTTCAATTTACAACACATTAACCCCGATACCAGCAGCGAAGTCTTATTTTGGCCCCTGATGTGGCGGGGAGCAGGAACAGTGATGATGTTTTTGCCGTTGAGTTTGGCAGCACTAGGTCCTTTGCCCAAAGAGGATGTGGCGGCGGGTTCAGGATTTTACAACCTGACTAGGCAACTGGGTGGCAGTATCGGCATTGCAGTGCTGACAACTTTGCTTGCCCAACGAGAAGCGTTTCATCGTGCAGTTCTAGTTGAGAAAGTTAGCCTTTACGATCCTGATACCAACCAACGCTTGTCTTCCCTCACTAGTACGCTGCAAAGTCGCGGAGCAGATCTGGTTACGGCTCAACAACAAGCACTCAAGATTATCGACCTGACGGTCAACACCCAGGCAGCTATTCTGTCGTTTGAAGACATCTTTTGGGTAGTAGGGATTGTATTTTTGCTTAGTCTGCCCTTGCTCCTGCTGCTTGATAAACCGCGTGGGGGTAAGTTACCCTCAGCACACTAATTTCCATAGCCTTATTTCCTTTGTTAGTACAGCCCCTAACGAGGTGTTAAAATAAGTAAAATGCATAAGTTGGCTTCTCTCTCCACTAATACCTATGTATGTCAACAAGAAATAACGGAGAGAAACTCATATGTCAATTTGGTTATCGATCGCATTGGTTTCTTATCTTTTGGGAGTCGTCATCGAATGGCTTCGACTCAGGCAAGAATTTCAGAAATTCGACGAATACGCGAATTTTCCAATAGTTTGGGCTGCAAAAGTAGTCACAATAGCTGGTTGCTTGATAGGGGCTTTGACATGGCCTTATAGCCTGATTTTAGGTTTTGAGTAAAATCAAATAAATTATTCGTGTGCAGTGCGTCGTCCCTATTCAACCGAACGCATTTATGCGTGGGGATTAATAATTTTTAATTTTTAATTTTTAATTGAACGTAGGGGTTGACCACATTGTGAGGGCGGGGGGACCCCGCCCCTACGGTTTATGAACCGGAGGTATGGGTTTTGCCTAAGTTGGAAAAAAGTGTTTCCCAGTCAATCATCGACGGTCTCGGACCCTGGTTTACCAGTTCAAAAACTTGCCCTTGACAAGATGGGTTTTGAATGCATTCTACACAAGCTGCTGCCACGTCAATGCGGCTGGCATCACCTGACAGTTGATCACCCGTGCCTAATACCACACCAAACTTGCCCTCTGTTTTTGCTTTCAACAAAGTATTGAGGTCGTATGAGGTATAGGGACCATCGATGAGGCGTCCGGGGCGGATAATAGTGTAGGGTAATCCTGAACTAATGATGGCTGACTCGCCCTTGTGTTTGGCATCAAGTACGCCGAACGCATTGAGAATGCTAAAAGGAAGTTTGTCCTTGCGGAGAATTCCGACCGAAGACACGAAAACAAACCGCTTGAGATTGAGAGGTGCGGCTGCTACTAAGTTGGTAACACCTTTTGCATCAACCGAGTCAGGACTATTCTTGGCTTTTGCTTGACTATATTTGGGATCAAGAAACAGATGAACCCATTCAATCAAGTTAGGAGTTTGGTCAAACTCCCATCGAGTAGAGGGAAAAGCAGTAGTCCCAGTACAACATATGATGTAGGTAATATCTTGCATTGCTGCTGGGAGTGCGATCGCGTCGCGCACATCACCGACGGCAATTTCTACTCTGTCATTAAACATTCTTTGGGCTTTTGCAGTATTGCGAGTCAGGATACGAACTTTAAAGCCTTTGTTTAGCAGATCGCCTACCACAAGCTGCCCTACTCCACCAGTAGCACCTGAAACAAGCACCAAATCCTCAACTGACATTCCCACAGAACTCATAAGTGTACCTAAATATGATTGAATCTCACGCGCCTGTCTAGCAACGGATGAGATCGCGGATGTAGCGGATGCACTATGTTCGTTGTCTGATATCTTGCACCACCGCCAGAAACCGGGTTTCTTGCAAATATTTAAAGCTGAAACCCTTAATTTTTCGTTGAGAAACCCGGTTTCTCTCTCCTTGTTGAGAATGGTGCAAGATATAACTTGTCCCACAGTTAAATCATCCGTTACATCCGTCTCACGCCCAGACTAGCAACGGATGAGATCGCGGATGTAGCGGATGCACTATGTTCGTTGTCCCACAGTTAAATCATCCGTTACATCCGTTAGTCATCCGTTGCCAATTTAGTAATCCGGTGAGGGACCATGCGATCTAATTATGGCTATTGCCGACAATAACAGGCTTGCGAAAATGCCCATTCTTCTGAGCAAATGGCGCAGCCAGAATTTTTTGGTAAACTGCCTCATAGCCATCTGTCATTTTCTGAACGCTGAAACGGTTCATGACATGTTCACGACAGGTATGGCGGTCTAGTTCAGCAACCTTGCTAACGGCACTGACACATTCCTTAAAGCTATCACACAGGTAACCCGTCTTTCCGTGGGCGATCACCTCTTCTGTAGATCCTAGTTTCATCGCAATGACTGGAGTACCAGATGCCATTGATTCAACCATCACCAACCCAAACGGTTCTCGCCAGGTGATGGGGAAGAGAGTTGCTACCGCACCACCCATCAATGCATTCTTTTGAGCATGGTTTGCTTCACCTAGATATTCAATTTGCTTGCCGTCAATATGAGGTTTGACTTCTTTTTCAAAGTATTCTACATCAACGACATCCACCTTACCTGCCATTTTCAAGTTCCAGCCTGCTTGTTTGGCAATGGCGATCGCTAGGTGCGTTCCCTTCTCTGGAGATATCCGACCCAAAAATGCTAGGTATGGCGGATTGTCAGGTTGAGCGTAAAACTCATAACTGCTGACATCTATTCCGTTGTAGACTGTTGCTAAACAGTTAAGATCTAACCTTGGTTCCCGCTGTGCATTAGAAATACTCACGTAGGGTTGAGTTTTTGCAAATTTAAACAGCTTTTCGTTGTCAGGAGTAAAAATCCCGTGCAACGTGTGAACTGTGGGAGTTTTTACCAGCTTGGCGTAGGGTAGTGCAGCACAGCCCATGTGAGAATGAATAATGTCAAACTCTTCTACTTGCTCATACACTCGACTTAGGTGTAGCATTTCATAAATGTTGTACTCCTTGATACTTGGATCGAGTCGTAGGGCACGGGGATGAATTGATTCGAGTTTTGCCAGACTAATAGAATCTCCTGATGCAAAGAGCGTTACTTCGTGTCCACGTCGGACTAACTCATCCGTTAGCAGCCCCACTACTAACTCAATGCCACCATAAGCTGGAGGCGGTACTCTCTCCCATAATGGAGCCACCTGAGCAATCCGCATAAAAGACCTCCTGAGAAGTTAAATTTAAATAAAATCGCCTACTTTCTTACTAAAGAAATAATCATTTCAATCCACTTCCTCTAGATCGGGGTTAAGTTGGAATATTGCATTAGTAAGACTGTAATAAGTAATTTATATCTTCCCTTATATATTTTTCATCTATCCTAGGTTATGAACTTGTGTTACACCCCAAAATATCATCTTTATTGAATATTGAAATCTACTTATTCTTTCCATTGAGCGATGACAAATGAAGGAATAATAACTATTTTCAGCAGTTCTATTTCTAATAGAATATAACCCAATACGGTTCAGTTAAGGATAGGTGGGAGCAAAGAAACCCGGTTTCTAAGAGAAACCGGGTTTCTGATCTGGTGCTTAACTGAACTGTATTGGAATATAACCAAAGTTAGAGGAAACTATACCAAGTAGTATTATTAGAATGTTACTAACTACCAATAGGCAGATATATGTAAAATTTGGTAACTTAAGCAGCCAAAGGCTTGTGGATATCGCTAGAATAAAAATAATTTAACAAACGCGATCGCCTGAAGTTTTCCCCTGATAAGGAAGCACTCCCAGTAGGGAAGAGGCATAATCTATTTCCTAATCCCTACATATTGCAATTTACTCAAGTACTAACAATCGTCTTTAATAAATTTGCCGTATGAACAAAATTAAGCTG
The DNA here is from genome assembly GCA_964246695.1 of uncultured bacterium. Lineage (GTDB taxonomy): Bacteria > Cyanobacteriota > Cyanobacteriia > Cyanobacteriales > Nostocaceae > Stigonema. The sequence continues at coordinate 4,038 of CAXTSI010000039.1, read as the reverse complement.
CCTGAACTAAGAAACATTAAACTGCCCGAACCAAATAAAGCAACTTTGTGGATAGGTGTTTTTCTATTGCTTGTTAGTTACTGGGTTGTAGTTAATCTAGTAATGTGACATTCTCTCACCGTTCGCCCCAACATAAAGTTTTAACGAAGGCATAATTAATTTTCACTCCATGTCTATTGGTTCGTAGTTGCGCTCTCGTGCGCAACTACAAGCCTTTTAAGTAATTTTACAAAAATTTACATAGTTTGTATTATTCTCACCGACCTACTTACTATCTTTGCGAAGTTTCAACTCTTGTGCTAGCAGCTTTTGTTTGCGCTCAATCCCCCAGTGATAACCACCAAGACTGCCATCACTGCGCAGCACACGGTGACAAGGTACAATCAGCGCTGTCGGATTAGCGCCGCAAGCACTCCCGACTGCGCGTACTGCTAGCGGCTTACCGATATCACCCGCGATCTCAGCATACGTGCGCGTTTCGCCATACGGAATCTTTTGTAATGCTTGCCACACCTGTTTCTGAAATGCAGTCCCGCGTACATCAAGCGGCAAATCGAGATGTGGCTCACCGGACGCAATCAAATCGAGGATTGCCTGCACCCAGTCTTTGTGTGTGTGGTCATCACGTACAATGTGCGCCTGATGAAACTCATTGATGAGAATACGTTCGAGATCGTCTGCTCGATCGCCTAGTTTCACCGCACAGATACCTTTGTCTGTTGTTGCCACAAGCAAGTATCCCAGAGGACATGGGACGACGGTGTAGGCAATACGCATCGCTTTTCCACCATGCTGATAAGTCGTAGGTGTCATTCCTATCTGTGCCGATGCTTGTTCATAGAGACTGCTACTTGAGCCGTAGCCCGCTTCATACAGGGCGTTCACGACTTTTTCTCCATCCTTTAATTGCATTTTGAACCTCTGAAGACGATGTGCATCGGCATACTGTCGCGGTGTGACGCCGACAATCCGCTTAAAAGTACGTTGCAAATAATATGGACTCATGTTGAACTGACTCGCTAGTTCTGCAAGTGTTGGCTGATTGTCAAACGTAAGAGCGATCGCACAACATACTTGCTGAATGAGTTCAAGGTGTGGTTCATCAGGTAAGCTTGTGTTCGGGTAGCAGCGAAGGCATGCACGGAAACCGGATTTTTCTGCCTCTTGGGGTTGTGAGAAGAATTGCACATTCTGTCGTCGAGGTTTACGCGACGGGCATGATGGACGACAATAGATCCCGGTCGAACGTACAGCATAGACGAACATGCTCTCATAGCGCCTGTCTCGGTGAAGGACAGCTTGCCAGTATTCGTCTTCATCCATTAGGTCGTCTCCACAAAGATAATGCTCTGCGAATTGAGAATAGCCGACAAGCGCCATAGAACTCTATCGGATTCTTGCGCTGCAAACAAAATTGTGTCAATGTTCTCCGGGCGGGTGTGGGGCGCTAATTGCTAATTGCTAATTGCTAATTGCTAATTGTTAATTGTCAGTCTGACCTTGCCCTGTATACACTCTTGTTGCTGAAATGTTCTAAGAGCAAGATGTTCATCCAATTGGGTGAATGCGATAAGTTATGAAGGAATATACCCTAAAAGTAATAGCGAAGAGCGGAAAGCTATCAGCTTTTAGATTAAAGGCTGAAAATATTCTTGCTGACTGCTAAGCGGCGATTAACTTCCTTAATATACCAGTCGCTTGTATATAAAAAGGTTAAATAGTGGATGAAACTGTGAAAACACTGCGTATACTAGATTCTCAAAAAGGAGGATTGCCTCTGCACTCAAAAATTGCTGTCAACTTGCCAGGAATGATTTTCCAATTCCTTCAGCGGCAAGATGGTTCCCAGTCTGTCCTTTATGCCAGTTCTGGATGTCGAGATCTGTATGAATTAGAACCAGAAGTTGCGATCTCAGACTTTCAGGTACTATATAAACTTATTCATCCGCAAGATATCAAAGCCTTTGAAGAATCTGTTGCTACCTCTAGTGCCCAGATTGTACCTTGGCATTGGGAAGGTCGCATCATCACATATAGTGGCAAACTCAAATGGATTCAGGGTGCAAGCCGCCCAGAACGACTTGAAGGCGGCGATGTTATTTGGGTGGGTTCGTTCATGGACATTACAGATCGGAAGCTTATTGAGGAAAAATTGCGCGAGAGTGAGGCACGGTATAAAGCAATTTTAGATGCTATCCCTGATTTGATGTTTCGCATCAGCCGCGACGGCGAGTATCTAGATTTCAAAGGTGAGAAAGCAAATCTTCACATGGACGATCGTTCGATAGTTGGTAAAAATTTGCGGGATTTATTGCCTCCTGATGTTGCAGTCAAAACCCTTGAGGCGATCGCAAAAACTTTTGATTGCAGAATGCATTCCTTAGAATATCAGCTACCAACACCTTTGGGTATGCGAGATTACGAGTCGCGGTTGGTAGTCAGTGGGCAAGACGAAGTCTTAGCAATTGTGCGGGATATCACTGACCGGAAACAAACAGAACTGACTTTACAGCATCTTGCCCAAAAGTTTGCCCTCGTTTTTCGTTGCAGCCCCAATCCAATTAGCATCAGCACAATTAAAGAAGGACGTTATTTAGAAGTTAACGACAGTTTTGTCAAACTCTCAGGTTATTCGCCAGACGAGGTGATTGGTCGTACTGCTTTTGAGTTAAATATATGGGTGAACCAAAGCGATCGCGCTTTGATGCTGCAGGAGTTGCACTCACACGGATTCATTCGCAACCGAGAATTTGAATTTCGTAGTAAGTCGGGTTCGGTACATGTGAGTCTGTTTTCAGCCGAAGTTATTCATTTAGATGGTGTTCCGTGTTTACTCGCAGTCAATCACGAGATCGCAGGACGCAAACAAGCAGAACTTGCATTGCGCGAGTCTGAGGAAAAGTTTTCCAAAGCTTTTCGTTCTAGTCCCAACCCAATTACTATCCTGACGCTCTTAGATGGACGCTACGTTGATGTTAACGATGCCTATCTCCAGATGAGCGGTTTTGATCGCGAAGAAGTGATTGGTCGTACCCCCAAAGAGTTGAATATTTGGGACAATTCCTCTGAATGCGCCAGAATGCAAAAGATGTTGCAGGAGCAAGGATTTATTCGCAATTTAGAAACCGAGTTTTACACAAAGTCAGGCGATCCTAAGGTAGTACTGTTTTCAACTGAGATGATTAACCTTGGTGGAGAGCCTTGTGTGGTTTGTGTAATGAACGACATTACTGAACGCAAGCAGACGGAAGAATTACTCCGCCTTTCCGCAAAACGCGATCGCTTGTTGGCTCAAACTCTAGCACGCATTCGACAATCACTCAACCTAGACCAAATTCTCCACACTACCGTCAACGAAGTTCGGCAATTTTTGGCAGCAGACCGGGTTTTTGTTGCTCTCAGGGATGCCAATGCACAATCAAAAATTCTTGCCGAATCAGTAGATCCGCAATATCCATCTGTCTTAGAATGGAGACCCGAGCATGAAACTTATATTTTAGAGTTGAGAAAACTACTTCATATCAATCGTGTCCGGGTAGTTGAAGATATCACGCATTCTTCAGCATCTCCTCAATTGATAGCACTGTATCAAGAATTTCACACAAGGGCTACCTTGGCTGTACCAATTATACTAGGCGGGGAATTGTTTGGTGCGTTGATTGCCAACCAATGCAGTGGACCGCGCTATTGGACCGACATGGAAATTGATTTGCTCCAGCAAATGTCAGAACAGGTAGCGATCGCCATTCAGCAAGCCCAACTTTATCAAGAACTAGCACAACTTAACACTAATCTGGAACGTCAGGTAGAAGAGCGTACAGCGCAACTACAGCAGAAAATGCACGAACTCCAAGAACTAAGCCGGGTAAAAGACGTGGTTTTGCACACCGTTTCCCACGATTTACGGACTTCGGTAATGGGAAACTTGATGGTGCTAAATAATTTACTAAATAAGGGAATGGGGAGTAGGAAAAAAGTAGGGGGAGATGAGGGAGATGAGGGAGTAGGGGAGGAAAAAGCTCCCCCTACTCCCCCTAC